>JAGQRJ010000215.1 GCA_020425635.1 Planctomycetota bacterium
ACTTCCTCGTGGGGCACGCCGAGCAAGCTCCGCGCCGGCGCGGTGGGGGCGTGGGTTAGCGCGACACGGGGTGCGAAGCGTCCACCCCGGACGACCTCGGTCGCACTTGGCGACCCCTTGCGTCGCGCGCGGAGCTCAGGCCGTGAGCGAGCCCGCGAGCGCGATCGCGACGCGCTCGGCGTCGGCGACGACGTCGGGGACGCTGATCCCGCGGTAGCTGTTGCCGGTCAGGCGCAGCCCGGGGTGCCCGCGCAGGCGCTCGTCGATCGCGCGCAGGCGCGTCGCGTGGCCGAGCTCGTACTGGGGGATCCCCTCGCGGTGGCGGTCGACGCGCCAGGTGACCGGGGCGCGGGTGATCCCCAAGAGCGGCTCGAGGGCGGTGTGGCAGCCGGCGACCAGCTCGGCGTCGCCCTTCTCCACGCGCTCGGGGTGCCGCCGCCCGCCGACCATGCAGCGCAGCTGCACGCAGCCCGAGGGCGCGGTCAGCGGGAACAAGGACGAGGGGAACAGGCAGCCGAGCACGAAGCTCTGCTCTTGCTCCGGGGCGAGGAAGCCGAAGCCCTCGGGGGGGCCCTCGGGGAAGGCGCCGCTGCGGTAGCCGAGGGTCACGGTGGCCAGGGGGGCCGTGGGCTGGGCGGCGAGCAGCTCGCCCAGGGCGGGGTCGTGGGGCGCGAGCAGGGTGCCCGCCACGTGGGCCGAGGTCGCGAGCACCACGGCCCGGGCGACGTGGGCCTCGCCGTCGGCCGTGCGCAGCACCCAGCGGTCGTCGGACCCCGGCGGCAGGAGCGACTGCACCCGGTGCTCGAGCTTCACGGCGGGGCCGAGGTGCTCCGCCAGCGCCTCGGGCAGGTCCTCCATGCCGCCCACGAAGCTCGCGGTGCGTCGCCGCGCGCCGCCGCCGCCGAAGAACGCGCGCAGCACGCTGCGGCTCGACTCGACCTTGGCGGTCAGCCGCGGGAAGGCGCTGCCGAGCTCGAGGCGCGCGGGGTCGCCGGCCCAGATCCCGGTCACGAAGGCGTCGAGCAGGCGGTCGGCGACCCGGGGGCCGAGGCGCGCGCGGAAGAAGGCGTCGACGCTCTGGGTCGGGTCGACCCGCGCGCGGCCGAGGGCCTCGCGCGAGGCGCGCAGCAGGCCCAGGGGGCCGAGGAGCTTGGGCAGCTCGCGGGGCAGGTTCAAGAGCCGCCCGTCCTTGAGCACGTAGCGCGCGCGCGCGGCGTCGGCCGGGGGCAGCACGCCCAGGCGCAGGCGCTGGATCCAGCGGTCGAGCGAGCTGCCGGCCTCCCACAGGAAGGACTGGGGCCCCCACTCGATCTGGTAGCCGCCCTCGGCGATCGTGTGCACCACGCCGCCCGCGCGCCCGGTGGCCTCGAACACGTCGGCGTCGACGCCGCGGTCGCGCAGCTCCGCCGCGCACACCAGCCCCGCGAGCCCTCCCCCGACGACGGCGACGCGAGGCGCGCTCACGTCGGACACGTGAAGCCGCGGACCTCCTCGCACAGCGCGTCGACGCTGTCGTGTGGCGTCTGGGGCAGGATCCCGTGGCCGAGGTTCACCACGTGGCGCTGGCCGCCGGTCTTGGCGAGCAGCGCCCGCGCCCGGCGCCGCGTCTCCTCGGGGCCCGCGTAGAGCACGAGCGGGTCGAGGTTGCCTTGCAGCACCTTGTCCGGGAACGCGGCGCGCGCGCGCTCGAGGTCGAGGCGCCAGTCGATCGAGAGCACCTCGGCCTCGACCTCGCGCAGGGCGTCGAGGTAGAGCCCCGTGCCCTTGCAGAAGTAGATCCGCGGCACGTCGTCGCCGATCGCCTCGCGCAGCCGGATCAAGACCTCGTTGGCGTAGGGCAGCGCGAAGCGCCGGTAGTCCTCGGGGCTCAAGAGCTCGGCCCAGGTGTCGAAGAGCTGGAACGCCTGCGCCCCCGACTCGATCATGGCGGTCGCGTGGGCGACCGAGTACTCCACGATCGTGTTCAGGAGCTTGGCCGCGACCTCGGGCTCCTTGAAGGCGAGGGTCTTGGCGTGCTCGTAGTTGCGGCTCCCGCCGCCCTCGACCAGGTAGGCGAAGAGCGTCCAGGGCGCGGCCACGAAGCCGATCAGGGGCACGTCCTCGGGCAGCTCGCGGCGCAGGATCTTGATCGTCTCGAACACGGCCGGGCTGGCCTCGCGCGGGTCGGGGACCTCGAGCGCGTCGACGTCGCGCTCGGTGCGCACCGGGTTCATGACCTTGGGGCCCTCGCCGGCGAGGAACTGGACCTCGAGGCCCA
The DNA here is from genome assembly GCA_020425635.1 of Planctomycetota bacterium. GTDB lineage: Bacteria > Planctomycetota > J058 > J058 > J058 > JAGQRJ01. The sequence continues at coordinate 2,258 of JAGQRJ010000215.1, forward strand.
TGGCCTCGGCGGGCACGAGAATGTCCGAGAACACGATCGAGGCGTCGAAGTGGAAGCGCCGGATCGGCTGCAGGGTGACCTCGGCCGCGAGCTCCGGGGTGTGGCAGAGCTTGAGGAAGCTCCCCGCCTTGGCGCGGACCTCGTGGTATTCGGGCATGTAACGCCCGGCCTGGCGCATGAGCCACAGCGGCGGGCGCGGGACGGGGCGCCCGTGGCAGGCGGCGAGGAACAGGGGCTCTTGGCCGAGCTTGCTCACGAGGAGGCTCCGAACGCGATCGGGAGCGCCGCCGCGAAGGCCGCAGCGGTCTCCGCGAAGTGCGCCGGGGTGTGGGCGGCGGAGACGAAGAACACCTCGTAGGCGCTCGGCGCGAGGTAGATCCCGCGCTCGAGCAGCTCGCGGTGCAGGACCTTGTAGCGCTCGGCGCCCGAGCGCTCGATCGCGCCCCACGACCGCGGCGCCGGCTGCTGGAACGAGAGCCAGAAGATCGAGCCCACGCGCACGAGCTCGACGGGGTAGTCGGCGAGCACCGGGAGCAGCGCGGCCTCCAGCGCCTGGGCGTTCTGCTCCAGCCGCTCCCAGCCGCCGTCGCGGAGCGCGGTCAGCGCCGCGCAGCCCGCGGCCATGGCCACCGGGTTTCCGGAGAGCGTGCCCGCCTGGTAGACGGGGCCGAGGGGCGCCACGACCTCCATGACCTCGCGCCGTCCGGCGTAGGCGCCCACCGGCAGCCCGCCGCCGATCACCTTGCCGTAGGTCATGAGGTCGGGCTCGCCGCCGAGCAGGCCCGCGGCGCCCTCGGGGCCGAGGCGGAAGCCCGAGATCACCTCGTCGTAGATCAAGAGCGCGCCGGCCTGGGTGCACTCCGCGCGCAGGTGCTGGAGGAACTCGGCGCGCTGCACGAGCAGTCCGCAGTTGGCGGGCACGGGCTCGACGATCACCGCGGCGACCTCGCGCCCGCGCTGGGCGAAGAAGTCGCTCACGGCTCGCTCGTCGTCGAGGGGCAGCACGATCGTGGTCGAGGTCATGCTCGCGGGCACGCCCGCGGAGTCGGGCTGCCCGGCCGTGGCCAGGCCGCTGCCGGCCTTGACCAGCAGGTAGTCGGCGTGGCCGTGGTAGCAGCCGTCGAACTTCACCACCAGGTCGCGGCCGGTGTAGCCCCGGGCCACGCGCACCGCGCTCATGACCGCCTCGGTGCCGCTCGAGACGAAGCGCACGCGCTCGGCGCGCGGGTTGAGCTGGGTGACCAGCTCGGCCAGGCCGACCTCCTCGGCGGTCGGCGTGCCGAAGCTCGTGCCCTTGGCCGCGGTCTCCTGCACGGCCTTGACCACCGCCGGGTGCGCGTGTCCGAGGGCGAGGGGGCCCCACGACATGCAGTAGTCGACGTAGCGGTTGCAGTCTTCGTCGAAGGCCTCGCCGCCCTTGCCGCTGGCGAAGAACACGGGGGTCCCGCCCACCGCCTTGAAGGCCCGCACGGGGCTGCTCACCCCCCCCGGCAGCAGCGCTTGCGCGCGGCCGAACAGCTCCGCGGAGCGCGTCCGGGCGTGGGTCGTCGGCGTCTCGGTCATGAGGCCTCCTCGTGGCATTGCTGCTCCTTGAAGCCTACCCGTTGGCGCCTGCGAGGCAACGCCGGAGGGTCGCCCGGGGCCCGGCCGCGCCGTCGTCACGGAGGACGTCAACGCCGCAGGGAACGGGCCGCGACCCAGGCTCCGCCCCACGCGCTAAGCTTGCAGGGTGACCGCAGCTCCCCCGAGCACGCCGTGAGCCCCTTCCTCAGCGCCGAGGCCTCGCTCGGTCGCTTCGCCGGCCGCCTGCGCGCGCGCGCGCGGC
>JAGQRJ010000216.1 GCA_020425635.1 Planctomycetota bacterium
CGCGGCGCGGAGCTCGCCTCCGCTCCCCGCAAGCCCTGCCGCTTGCGCGGCCGGGTCCAAGGCCGAGACCGACACCGAGACCGACACCGAGACCGACGCCGAGACCGACGCCGACACCGACGCCGAGACCGACGCCGACACCGACGCCGACACCGACGCCGACACCGACGCCGAGACCGACGCCGACACCTCAGGCCACCAAGCCGTAGGGGCGGAGCTTGCCTCCGCCCGCCGTCGCGCTCCCCCGCGTCGCTCTCCTCCCGACGCCGACGCCGAGACCGAGACCGACGCCGAGCGCCAACCAAACGCAAACGGCTGCGAGCCGAAGCTCGCAGCCGTTCGTGTGGTTGACGTGGACCCCGCGACGTGCGGAGCCCGACGTGCGAGTGGATTGACTAGTAGGTGCGGATCGCGCCGTTGACCAGGTCGACCTTGACGCTCTTGCCGGCGACGACCACCTGGGTGCTCTGGCCGTTGATCGTCAGGGTGTAGGTGCCGTCGACGAAGACCTCGAAGCCGAAGCCGCCGGCGTCCTTGGACTGGGTGGTCAGCGAGAAGCCGTTTTGGTCGGCCAAGGTCACGCTCACGTTGCCCTGACCCTCGGCGCCACGGGCGATCCCGTCGTTGTCGGCGTCCTGGAAGACGGTGCCGAGAATGAAGGGCTTGTCGGTGGCGGTGCGGGCGAACTCCTGGGTGCAGTAGTGCTTGAAGACGCTGGGCGAGGTCAGGTTGGCGAAGAAGCTGGGGCCGACCTCGCGGCGGTCCTCGAAGCCGGGCCCGCCGAGGATCATTTGGCGGTGCTTGACGCCGACCACGCCCGCGTCGATCACGAAGGCGTCGTGCACGCGCTGGGGGGTGTTGAACTGGTTGCCCGAGCCCTGGCCAATGTTCTCGGTGCGGTTGACGGTGCGCTGGGTGCCGTAGCTCGGGTGCAGGGCGTAGGTGCTGTCGAGCACGCGGCCGTTGGCGTTCACGCCGTCCGGGTTCAGGTGGTCGAAGAAGCCGCGGGCGGCCATGTCCTGGGTGTGGCTGGTGGCCGCAGCGAGCAGGAACTCGTTCATGATCACCGGCTGGATCGGCGGGTAGGCCGAGAGGTCGATCCCGAGGCGCACGCCCTCGGCGGTGGGGTTGCGGCGGGCGCGGTTGATCAGCTCGAGCAGCTCCTGATCCTCGGCGCGGGGGTTGCCGTAGTCAGCGACGCGGAAGGGAGGGCCGCCGGCGTTGGGGTCGTAGGTGAAGCCCTGGGCGATCAGCCCGTAGTTCCCGTTGGGGAGCACGGTGCGCACGTCGACCAGGCCGGCCGCGTGAGGCGGGGTCTTGCAGGTCAACTCGGTGGGGCTGACCACGACCACGTCGGTGGCGAGCGTGCCGTCGAACTCGACGCTCATGCCGATCAGGTAGCCGTTGCCGTTGATCGTGACGTCGGTCCCGCCGGCGGTGTTGCCCACGTTGGGGGTGATGTTGGTCAGCAACCCAGCGACGAAGCTGCCGCCGGTGTTGATCCCGCCACCGGGACCGTTGCCCATGTCCCAGTTGCTCGTGCTCACTCCAGAGCTGGAGCTCGCCGACGTCTCGCGAACGACCTTACGTGACTTGCATCCTTGAACCGCCGCGCAAAGGCTGATCAGGGCGACGCTCAGGGTCAGGCTGCTTTGAATCTTCATGGGTCCTCCGTCCACTCCGCCCAGGACATTGCAAGTCGTCTGCCAGACAACGGACCACCGCCTTTCGTTGGAAACAAAGGGGTTATGCGTTTTTCGGTTCACGCGGGGGCGATGGTCGTAAGTCACGTTTCTGTCTTTCGCTGATGCACCATTGCTATTTATCGACTTAAGGCATACGTCTCCGCCACGCCCAGAACCGGGACACGAGAATTGAGCGCTTTAGCTCCAAAAACTGACCCGATTCGTTTCGCTGCCGGGTCATCCTGGAGTGAGCCATGAACCGGATCTGGCGAAACGGTTGCGTCGCCTGGGCTAGGGCGGGGCAAGCCCCGAGCTCGAGCTGCTCTGTTGCACCCCGTCGCGGAGGCCGACCTCGACGCCCCCGCCGAGCATGCGCTGGATGACCGGCCCGTCGACGCTCCGGCAGCGGTCACGAGCGAAACGAGCGCGCCAGAGGGGCTGGGGTAGAATCCGCGCTCCCAGGAAGGAGGCCCCCATGCTCGACCTCAACGGCTTCAGCTTCGGCACCCGAGCGGTGCGCGCCGGCACCGAGCCCGAGCCCGTGACCGGGGCGATCATGACGCCGGTGTTCCAGACCTCGACCTACGTCCAGCCCAAGCCGGCCGAGGCCAAGGTCCACGAGTACAGCCGCAGCGGCAACCCGACCCGCGACGCGCTCGAGTTCGCGGTCGCCGAGCTCGAGGGCTCCAAGCACGGGCTGGCCTTCGCCTCGGGCATGGCGGCGATCGACACCGTGCTGCGTTTGCTCTCCAGCGGCGACCACGTGGTCGCCTCCGACGACCTCTACGGCGGCACCTACCGCCTGTTCACGGCGGTGCTCGAGCGCTTCGGGATCAGCTTCAGCTTCGTCGACGCACGCGAGGTCGAGCAGGTCGCCCAGGCCATGCGGCCGGAGACGAAGCTGGTGTGGGTCGAGACCCCGACCAACCCGCTGCTCAAGATCGTCGACCTCGCCAAGCTGGCCGAGGTCGCCCACGCCGGAAACGCGTGGCTCGCGGTCGACAACACCTTCGCCACCCCCTACCTCCAACAGCCGCTTCAGCTCGGCGCAGACTTCGTCGTGCACTCGACCACGAAGTACATGGGCGGTCACTCGGACGTCGTCGGCGGCGCGATCGTGGTGCGCGAGCAGGCGCTGCGCGATCGCCTGTGGTACCTGCAGAACGCGATCGGCGCGGTGCCGGGGCCCTGGGACTGCTTCCTCACCCTGCGCGGGCTCAAGACCCTCCACGTGCGCATGCAGCGCCACTGCGAGAACGCGGCCAAGGTCGCGGCCTACCTCAGCGAGCACGCCGCGGTCGACCGCGTCTACTACCCCGGGCTCCCCAGCCACCCGGGCCACGAGGTCGCCGCGAGCCAAATGTCGGCCGGCGGCGGCATGGTCAGCATCGAGCTCAAGGGCGGAGTCGACGCGGGCTACAAGCTCTGCATGAACACCCAGCTGTTTCAGCTCGCCGAGAGCCTGGGTGGCGTCGAGAGCCTGATCGAGCAGCCGGCGACCATGACCCACGCCTCGGTCTCCCCCGAAGCGCGCCGCGCGGCGGGGCTCGCGGACGGGCTGGTCCGGCTCTCCGTGGGGATCGAAGACGGCGACGACCTGATCCGCGACCTCGAGCAGGCCCTGGCAGCGAAGTAGCGTGCGCGCGGTCGTGCAGCGCGTCGCGCGGGCCTCGGTCACCGTCGACGGCGCGACCGTGGGGTCGGTGGACGCGGGCTTCCTCGTGCTGCTCGGGGTCGCCGCAGGGGATCCTCCGCAGGCGGAGGGGCTCCTGGCGCAGAAGATCGCCGGGCTGCGCGTGTTCCGCGACGAGGCGGGCAAAATGAACCGCTCCTTGATCGACGTCGGCGGCGGCGCCCTGGTCGTGTCGCAGTTCACACTGCTCGCCGACTGCCGCAAGGGCCGGCGCCCCAACTTCCTGCGGGCGGCCCCGCCGGAGGAGGCCGAGCGCCGCTACCTCGGCTTCTGCGAGCTCTTGCGCGCAGCGGGCGTGGCCCGGGTGGAGACCGGGAGCTTCGGCGCGACCATGCAGGTCGAGCTGCTCAACGACGGCCCGGTCACGATCGTGCTCGACACCGCCGACTGGGGCGCCGGCCCCCCGGAGGCCGCGTGAGCGACGTCCAGGCCGCGGACGCCCACGGCGGGGAGCTCCCCGCGATCCCGCCAGACCTGGCGCGGCGCTACCGGACCCCGGGCGAGCCGCTGCCCGGCGTGATCCGCCAGCAGCGCGAAGACTTCGAGGTCGAGGAGCTCCCGCTCTACGAAGCGTGCGGGTCGGGCGAGCACGTCTACGCCACGATCGAGAAGCGCGGGCTGCCGACCCTCGAGCTGGTCCGACGCGTGGCGCGGGAGCTCGGGGTGTCCCAGCGCGCGATCGGCTACGCGGGCCTCAAGGACGCGCGCGCCGTCACACGCCAGACGCTGTCGTTCAGCGGCGTCGATCCCGCGCGGCTCGAGGGGCTCGAGGCCGACCACTACCGCGTGCTCTCGGTCTCGCGCCACACCAACAAGCTCAAGCTCGGCCACCTGCGGGGCAACCGCTTCCGGCTCCGGGTCCGCGGCGCCGGCGCGCACGCCGAGGCCGCCCGCGCGGTGCTCGCCGCCCTGGAGGCCGAAGGGGTCCCGAACTACTTCGGCCTCCAACGCTTCGGCCGCACCCGCCGCACCCACCTGCTCGGCCGCGCGCTCGTCGCCGAAGACGCCCCGGCGGCGGTGGCGGAGCTCCTGACCCCCCCCGTGGCGGCCTTCCCCCGCGAGGCGGAGGCGCACGCCCTCGCCGCGGCCGGAGACTACGCCGCGGCCGCCGAGCGCTTCCCGAAGGCCGCGAGCGCAGAGCGCTCGGTGTGTCGCGCCCTCGCCGCGGGGCGCGACCCCGCGGCGGCCCTGGCCACGATTCCGCTCAAGCTGCGGCGGCTCTACGTCTCGGCCTTCCAGTCCTGGCTGTTCAACGCCTACCTCTCCCGCCGCCTGGAGCGGATCGGAGAGGTCGAGCTGGGAGAGGTCGCCTGGCTGCAGCGCAACGGCGCCTGCTTCGTGGTGGAAGACCTCGCCGCCGAGGCGCCCCGCGCCGCCGCCCACGAGATCAGCCCCTCGGGCCCCATGTTCGGCCGGCGCCTGCTGCGCCCCGCGCCGGGCTCCAGCGCCTACGCCCTCGAGGAGGCCGTGCTCGCCGAGCTCGCCCCCGGGCATGACGCCGAGCTGAGCGAGGCCTTTGGCGCCAAGCCGCTCGGGCAGCGGCGGGCGCTGCGCTTTCCGCTCACGGAGCCGCGGCTCGAGGTCGAGGGCGACGACCTCTGGCTGGGGTTCGCGCTCCCGCGAGGGTGCTACGCGACGACCGTGCTCGAAGAGCTCCTCAAGCGCCCGGTGGACTGAGTGCTGCGGTCCTGCCTGACGCTCGGCTGCGTGCTCGCGGGGGTCGCCCTCGCCGACGCCCCGTTCAGGATCACGGCGGTCGACGGCGCCAGCGGCCGCGGGGTGCCCCTGGTCGAGCTGCGTACGACCGACAACGTGAGCTACTGGACCGACAGCGCAGGTGTGATCGCGCTCGACGCCCCCGAGCTCATGGGCCGCGAGACCTGGTTCGAGATCCACGCCCACGGCTACCGCTACCCCGCCGACGGCTTGGGCCTGGTGGGGGTGCGCCTGACCCCCCGCCCGGGAGAGGCCGCGCGCGTCGAGCTCGAGCGCGTCAACGTCGCCGAGCGGCTCTACCGGGTCACGGGCGCCGGGGTCTACCACCACAGCCGCCGCCTGGGCGACGCCGTTCCGCTGGGGCGTCCCGCGCTGCTCGCGGAGCTGACCGGCTGCGACTCGGTGCAGGCCGAGGTCTACCGCGGGCGGCTGACGTGGGTGTGGGGCGACGCCAACCGCCTGAGCTACGCCCTCGGGAACTTCAAGGCCACCGGCGCGCGATCGTGGCTCCCGGGCGCGGGCGGCGCCGACCCGGCCCTCGGGGTCGAGCTCGAATACTTCACCCGACCCGACGGCTTCGCGCGTGAGCTGTGCGCGTTCGGTGGCGGGGAGCCCGGGCCGGTGTGGCTCGACGGGCTGGTCTCGGTGCGCGACGCCGCGGGTCGCGAGCACCTCGTCGCGCACTTCGTGCGGGTCAAGTCGCTGGGAGAGGTCTACGCGCGAGGCCTCGCGCGCTTCGACGACGCGAGCGGGACCTTCAAGGTGTGGCGCGAGCTGCCCCTCGACGCCCCCCTCGCCCCTCGCGGGCACGCGCTGCGGGTCTCGGTCGACGGCGTGGACTACCTCTACTTCGCCGACCCGCTCCCCGACGTGCGCGTGCGCGCGACCCTCGAAGCGCTCGGTGACCCCGCGCAGTACGAGGGCTTCAGCATGCTGGTCCCGGGTGCCCACGACCCCGCGGCCCCTCGCTTCGACCGCGACCCCGAGGGGCGCCTGCGACTGGGCTGGAAGCGAGGCGCCCACCCGCTGCGCCCGGCGGAGCAGCTGCCGTGGGTCGGCAAGGGGCTCGCCGCGGAGGAGGTCTTCCCGCGGCTCCGCGCCCCCGAGCAGGCGCGCCTGATCACCCCCCACCGGGGGAGCGTCCAGCCCGACCCCGGCGGGGGCTGGACCTGGATCTTCACCGAGGCGGGCGGCGAGAGCAGCCACCTGGGGGAGGTGTGGTTCGCGCGCGCGCCCAGCCCGCTGGGCCCCTGGGCGTTCGCGCGCAAGGTGGTGACCCACGACCGCTACTCGTTCTACAACCCGACCCAGCACGAGTATTTCAGCGACGAGCGCTGGCTCTACTTCGAGGGCACCTACACCACCCTCTTCGCGGGGACCGAGCGCAAGACGCCGCGCTACGACTACAACCAGATCCTCTACCGCCTCGACCGCCGCGACCCGCGGCTGCGCCTGCCCGTGCCCTGTGGCGGTGAGGGGGAGCGCGCGGCAGCCTTCGCCTGGTCGCACCCCGCGCCAGGGACCGTGCCCCTCGCGCTCCCAGGGGGCCGTGAGGCGTGGGGCTACCCCGCGAACGCCCCGCCGCCCTTCCCTGGCATGCGCCTCCTGCGCGTCGCGCCGGGCTCGGGCCAGCTGCAGCTGGCCCCGGAGGAGGACCCCGGGCCGGGCTGCCTGGGCTGGGCCTGGGCCCCCCCGGGGCGCCTCGCGGGCGCACACGTCGAGCCCGGCCGCCGCCCCGACGGCTACCACTAGCGCGGGCTCGACTTCGCGCGCCGCTCGCGGCCCGCGGCGGTGTGTAGGGAACAGGGAGGCAGCATGGCCTACGTGATCACGCGACGCTGTGTCGGAGTGTGCGACACCCGCTGCGTCGACGCCTGCCCGGTGGAGTGTATCTCCGGCCCCGCGCCGCCCGAGGCGCTGCGCGGCGGGAAGGTGAGCGGGGCGCAGCTCTTCGTCGACCCCGACGGCTGCATAGACTGCAACGCCTGCCTGCCGGTGTGCCCAGCCGGGGCGATCTTCCCCGAGCACGAGCTGCCCCTCGCCTACGCCGAGGACGCGGCCCGCAACGCGAGCTTCTTCCGGCCCGACGCCGCCTGAGGCGCAGGGCTCAGCGCAGACGTTCCTCGCTTGCGAGGGGCCCCTGGTTGCCCGGCCCGAGGGCCTCGATCCCGTCGTGGATCGCGCGTCGCGTGCGGCGAAACAGGTCGTCCTGGGCCCACTGCTCGGGGTCCTCGACGCCTGGTTGCACCGCCTCGGAGTTGGTGCCCTCGAAGGGGAAGCTCGCCTTGCAGGCGCCGTCTTCGACGTCGAACAGCAGCACGTCCCCGCGCACCCAGCCGGGCTCGAACTTGCTCACGTCACCCTCGGGGACGACCGGGCCCTTGACCTCGTGCACGCGCACGAGCAGCGCATAGCGCAGCCCTGACGCGGCCACCATGTCGACCACCGAGCTCGGGACCTCCCCCGCGCCGACGGCCTCGACGGTGCGCAGCACGCCCTGATCGCCGAGGTTCAGCAGGTAGCTGGGCTGGCCCGCCCCCAGCTCTTCGACCTGGACCACGAGCGCGTTGCGCTCGGCCCCTGCCTGGGGACGGCAGTCCACCGGGCCCTCGAGCTCCCAGCGCGGCGCGGCGACGCGCTCCAGCTCCGCCGCCGCCGTCGCGAGCTTGGGCAGCTGCGCGCTGAGCGAGGTCAGCTTGGCTTGGGTGCGCGCCCAGGCTGCGTCGAGCTCGGCCTGGCGTTCGGCCTCGCTCGAGTCGGGGCAGCCGACGCACGCGATCAGGATCAGGGCGGTCAGCCCCCGACGGCAGGGTCCAAGCATCGAGTTCACTCCTCCTGGGCGGCGCAGACGAGGTGGGCCTGGCCCTGCCAGCTGCGCAGCAGCGGGTCGATCCCCCGGCGGACCATGCCGCCGCCGGACCGAGTTTGCCCCTGGGCAGACGGGCGAATCTCAAGCGTAGGGGCAACCGGCGCGTTAGGATAGTCCTGATGTGGCCCGAGGCTTTGAAACCCCGTGAATGACCACGACCGCGCCATTGGAAGGCTGCTCCTGCAGCGCGGTCTGGTCGCCCAGGACGCCCTCCGTCAGGCAGGCGAACGCACCGACCAGATCCGCGCGGGGGGACCTTACGTCGAGCTCCTGAAGGTGCTCGTCGACATGCAGATCCTGCCCGTCGACGTCGCCCGCTCGATCTGGGGCCAAGTCGGCGCCGACCCGAACGCCCACCCGGTGCAGCGACCGGCCATGGCGGCGGTCCCTCCGGGCGCCATGCCGCCCTTGCCCATGACCCTCGACCCCGACGCGGGCTTCGGCGGCCCCGGCCCGAACGGACTCGGCGGGATCCCCAAGACCCTCGACCCCGACGGCCCCCAGCCCGGCCTGGGCTTCGGCGGCGGCGGGATCCCCAAGACCCTCGACCCCGACGGCCCCGGCCTGGGCTTCGGCGGCGGCGGAATCCCCAAGACCCTCGACCCCGACGGCCCCGGCCTGGGCTTCGGCGGCGGCGGGATCCCCAAGACCCTCGACCCCGACGGCCCCGCCTTCGGCGGGCCGGGTCCGGTCTACGATCCAGACGGGCCCACGCTGTTCCAACCAGGCCCCGACCAGGGCGAGCCGCCCCTCGGCCTCGAGAGCTTCGAGCGCAACCCGGCGGACACGGCCGCAGGGTCGGGCTTCGCGGTCCCGGCCTTCAACCCTGCGGGGTTCGGCGCAGGCGGGGTGGGAGACTTTGGCGGCCCAGCCGGCGCAGGCCTGGGAGGCGGAGCGGCGGGCACCGGATTCGGCGCGGACTTCGGCGAACCCGGGAGCAGTGACTTCTCCCCGGTCGCGGACACCGGGTTCGGTGGTCCCGAGTCGGCCTTCGGAGGCCCCGAGTCGGGCTTCGGCGGTCCAGGCGGCTCCGGCTTTGGCACGGGCTTCGGCGGACCCGAGTCGGGCTTTGGCGGCCCGGCCTCGGGCTTCGGCGGCCCGGGCGGCTCGGCCTTCGGCGGCCCGCCCTCGGGCTTCGGCGGCCCGGGCGGCTCGGCCTTCGGCGGCCCGCCCTCGGGCTTCGGCCTCCCCAGCGAGGCGCCGGGAGGCTTCGGGCAGGCCCCCCCCTCGGGGATCGAGCAGAGCATGGGCTCGACCACCAAGGTTCCCGGCGCGAAGTCGGGGAAGGTCGGGCGCGCGCCGTCGCGCCGGGCCAAGGGCGTCTCGGGCCGCAGGGCGGAGCGAACGGCCTCGGGACGCAAGTCGATCTCCGAGCGCGCAGGGGCCCGCTCGAGCGCGCGGGTCGCGGGGCAAGGCAGCGGCAAGACCGCCGCCACCCTGGTAGGGATCCTGGTGGTGTCCGTGGTCGTGATCGGTGGCGTGCTCTACGGGTTGAACTCGGGGAAGACCCCGCCGCCCGTGGACCCCAACGCCCACGTCGACCCGGGCGAGGGCGACGGCGGCGGCGACGGCGGGGGGGCGATCGACGACGGCGGCGCGGTGGTCGTCGATCACGGCGACGGAAAGCTCGAGTGGCACGGGCACCGCTACACCACACCCAAGACTCCGGAGGAGGTGGAGGCGACCGCCTCCCGCCTCGCCGAGAAGGCGATCGGCGACGCGAAGGACTTCGTCTTCGACGGCCAGTATCAGAAGGCGATCGAGCTGCTCGAGTCGTTCCCCGAAGACCTGCAGAAGGGCAGCGCCTTCTCCGAGGTCACCTCCGAGCTGGCGCTCTACAAGCGCTATCAGGTCTACAAGGAGAAGCTGGACACGACGCTCAAGGGCGACCGCGAAGCCCTCAAGTCCATGGTCAAGCGAATCCTCTCCCAAGACTTGCCCCCCGAGCTCCAAGAGCTCGAGTGCAACGGCCCCTTCCTGGTCGAGGCGCGCAACATTCTCGGCGTCGAGGAGTTTGGCAAGCTCGAGGTCGGCGAGGTCACCGAGGACCAGTGACCGACCGCGCGTGGTCCCTGCACCTGCTGACCGCCGACGTCGAGGGCGTGGCGGCGGCGCTGGCCGAGCTCGCCGCGGCGGAGGGGCTCGAGCCGACGACCGACGCGGGCACGACCCCCAAGCCTGGCTGCGCGCGCTTCTTGCTCTGCGGACCCCGCGGGCGCTGGGTCTCGGTCTACATGGAGCAGGCCTGGCCGCTGGCGGGCGCGCTGTGTTCCGCGCTCGCCTGTCCGGGCCTCACGGTGAGCCGCGTCGAGGACTCGGCCTTCGGCTACGAGGCCTTCGCCGCCAACGGCGAGCTGCAGGACCGCTACCACTCCTGCCCCGACTACGCCCTCGCCCCCGACGACCCGGAGCCCGACCAGGCCGAGCTCGCCGCCACCCGCGGCGACCTCGACGCCCTCGCGGCGACCCTGGGGGACCTCGCGGACCTGGAGCACCTGACCGAGGTCCTCGAGGAGCAGCGGATCGAGCGCCTGCGCGAGCACGACGCCTACGGGCGCCTGCCGGAGGCGCGACCTGGGCTCGAAGCCCTCGCGGCCGCCTGCGGGCTCCCCGACCTCTACCCCGACTTCGACGAAATGCGCCACTTCGCGATCCCCGACGACGACCTCCCCGCGCAGCTGCTCGCGTTCCGCGCGCCGACCCGGAGCGAGGAGCGCTGGCGGACCGCGCGCGGGAAGCTGGTCGACGCGGCGCAGCGGGCGCGGGCAGCGCTCGCGCGCCGGAGGGGCGCGGGGAAGGCTCCGACCGAAGCCGCCTCCGCGGAGGCGGGCAGCGCAGGGGACGACGCCGCCCCCGAGCGGCCGGCGCCCTGAGCGAGGCCTTGCGCTCGACCGCGCTCGGCGAGCGAGGGACCTCGTCGCTCGGTCCGTGGCGAGCGGCCTGGACCGCGCTTCCCTACCAGGGCCAGGCGCCGGGCGGCGACCGCTTCCTGCTCGCGCGCAGCCCCACGGGCGACCTGTGCTTCGTGCTCGCCGACGCCGCGGGTCACGGGACCCTGGGCAACGCCCTGTGGCTGCGTCACGAGGCCACCTTCCTCGCCGCTTGGCGCGCGTTCGTCGCCGGCTGCTCGCTGGCCGACTTCGTCGACCCCCTCGACGCGTCGCTGTGCGCGGGCGAGGCCCTGGACTCGGTGTGTTTGACCGTTGGCCGCTGGCAGCCCTCCGGCGCGCTCGAACTCTCGACCTGCGGCTACGGCACGCACGCCCTGGTGCGCACCGCCCAGGGGCCCTGGTGGGCGGAGCCCGAGGCGCTGTTTGGGCTCAAGCTCGGCTGGTTCGGGCCCGAGCGACGGCGCGAGCTCCCGCGCGGCCTGGTCCAGACTCGACTCAGCGAGGTCGAACGGATCGTGCTGGTCAGCGACGGGGTGCTCGAAGACGACCACCGCAACCCCGAGGCAACCTTGGCGAGCCTCGAGCGAGCCAACCACCGCTGCGCGCCGCTGCCCTTCGCGGAGGTGCTGGAGACCGTGCTCGAGCTGGCTCCAGCGCCGGCGGAGGACGACCTCACCGTCGTGGCGCTCGAGCTCGAGGCCCGCTCATTCCGAGGCTGAGTCCGCCGCCTCGGCCGCGGGCGCGGGGACCAACGCGGAAGTCGGGCGCAGCAGCGCGCCGCCCGTCAGCAGGTAGAGCGGGAGCAGCGCCAGGGTGGCGCCGGTCTCGAGCGCGCCCCCCCACCAGCGAAAGCCGAAGCGCGCGCCGGCCACGTAGACCAGCAGCCCCTCCAGCACGAAGGGCACCCCCCCGAGGAACAGGAGCGCGCCGCGCCCCCGGCCCAGCCACGGCGCGACCCCCGCGGCCAGCACCAGGGGGACGCCGACGAGGAACCCCAGGACCGAGCCGGCGCAGGTCAGCGCGAGCACGAGCGCGGCGCTGAC
>JAGQRJ010000217.1 GCA_020425635.1 Planctomycetota bacterium
GCACGCCGCGGCGAGCGGGCGCCGCCCTCGGTCTCCGCCGACGCGGCGTCCGGGGCAGGCGAGGGCGCGGGCGTCGCCGCGGTGGCTCGGGGCCTGCGCCAGGCTTCGGTGCCGTCGTCCGGATCCGTGAGCCCGGACGAGCGCGCGCGGGGAGCGTGGGTCTCCTCGCCCGCTCCCGACGAGCGCGCGCCGCCGCGCGCCCCACGCGCGGTGGTCTCGTCGTCGGGAGCAGCAGCTCCGTCAGCGGTCTCGGAGTCGGGGTTCACCGGGTGCTCTCTGGCCGGGGGAGACGCAGCTGCACCTTCGCCCCCCTCCGGCCTCAAGGCAAGCGAAAGCCCGTCCACCAGCCGAACTGCCCGGTCGAGGGCGAGCTCCAGGTGCCGCCGCCCATGGCGTTCTGGAGGCGCCCCGTGCTGGTGTCGCCGTTGGGCGAGAGGGTCTGGATCGCGCCGTCCGGGGCGACCGTACCCCGGCCGCTCTCGCCGAGCATGAGGAGGGTGGGGTAGGCCGCGAGCAGGGTCGCGCGGCCTTGCCCGTCGACGAGCCCGACCCAGATCCCCGGGAGGCCCAGCGGCGTGTTGAAGAGCGTCCCTGCGTAGACCTCGCCCGACGCCGCTCGACGCACGCTGAAGCTCCCCGAGCTGTCGCTCCCCGTGTAGGTGCCGCCCTGGGTCAGGTTCCCGCTGGCGAGGGTCGCTCCGGACCACAACGGCCCTCCGACCAACGAGCCGTCCGGGGCCACGACGCCGAAGGCCACGTCCCGCCGACGGGGGTCCTGGGTGCTGACCGCGAAGGCGAAGAAGGTGAAGTCGGGGTAGATCACCACACCGATCTGACCCGCGTCCGCCACCCCCGCGTTCGAGCGGTACGTCCCGACGTAGGCGCCGGGGATCCCCGCGCTCACGGTCGTGCGTTGTCCAGGCGGGGCTTGGTAGCCCTGCCAGCTCCCGCGTTGGCTCCCGTCGCGCGCGCTCCAGCGCCCGGCGCCGTAGCCGTGTTCGAAGCGGCCGCTGCCCACGTCGGCGGCGCTCGCGAACTGGACCGCACCGCTCGCGTCGGCCCGACCCACGACCACGTCGGACACGAAGCCCTGGGTCGGATAGCTGAACACCGCGGTGAGGTCACCATTGGGGTCGACGATCGCCGACCACACCCCACCCACGGCGTAGGTCTCGTTGAGCGTCGTGCCGGCGTAGACCCCGGCCTGGTCGTCGACCCCCACCCGCGAGAGCGCGATCGGGGTCTGCTCCCAGCTCGCCTGTAGTCCGCTCAGGTCGCCGGTGAGCCGGGTCCCGAGGGCGCCCAACAGGGCGAAATCGCCGGCCGGGCTCACGGCCCCGAGGAAGGCGTCGCGCCGATCCGGCTGGGCGGTCGAGCCGACCCACCCGCTGACGGAGCCGTCGGGGTAGGCGAAGAGCACGGCCCGCCCGGCGCCGAAGGAGCCGACGTAGGTGCCAGCCAACCCTTGACCCTGGCCGCCGGGGGTCGGCTGGCTGCTGACCCCAGCCACCGTCGAGCCCCCCGCCGTCGAGGCGGCGAAACGACTCGAGCCCCCTCCGCAACCCACCAACCCAAGTCCCAGCGTTCCGAGCGCGAGCGCCCACATACCGTGCGTGTTCATGGCTTCCTCCGCGCCCCCAGCGAGCACGGCCCGTGCCACAACC
>JAGQRJ010000218.1 GCA_020425635.1 Planctomycetota bacterium
CGGGGGCGAGCCAGGCGAACGTCAGCAAGCACCTCTCGACCTTGACCGCGGAGGGGATCCTCGCGCGGCGGAAGGAGGGCTTGTTCGTCTTCTACCGGGTCGTGGACGACACGATCTACTCGCTGTGCGAGGCCGTCTGCGGCTCCCTCGCCGAGCGCTTCGCGCAGGCCGGCAGCCACTTCGCCTGAGCCTGATTTTCGGCGCCCGCAGGGACGGCTCGGAGAGCTTTCGCCCCGCTGGGCGGCGCGAGGGGGGCGAGCGCTGGTTAGGCTGGCCCCATGGCCGCCGACAAACGACGCTCCCAGGGGAAGACGACGCCGCGGGCCCCGCTGGTGATCGCGGGCGTCGAGGTCCCTCCGGGGGAGCGACGCACGGTCCAGCTCAGCGCGCCGCGCCAGCTCGCCCACGACTCGATCTCCATGACCGTCCACGTGATCCACGGGCGACAAGACGGCCCCTGCATGTTCGTGTGCGCCGGAATCCACGGCGACGAGCTCAACGGCGTGGAGACGATCCGCCGGCTGCTCGAGCGGCGCACCCTGGGTGAGCTGCGGGGCACGCTGCTCGCCGTGCCCGTGGTCAACGTCCACGGCTTCATGAACGGCTCGCGCTACCTGCCCGACCGCCGCGACCTCAACCGCAGCTTTCCCGGGCTCGAGAAGGGCTCGCTGGCCGCGCGCCTGGCCCACCTGTTCGCGACCGAGGTGGTCGCCCGCTCGACCCACGGGATCGACCTGCACACGGGCTCCTTCGGCCGGAGCAACCTGCCGCAGATCCGCGGGGACCTCGACGACCCCGAGGTCTTGCGCCTGGCCAAGGCCTTTCGCGTGCCGGTCGTGCTCCACGCCCGCGGCCCCCGCGGTACGCTGCTCGACGTGACCCGACCGCGGAAGATCCCCTTGATCGTGTTCGAGGGGGGCGAAGCCCTGCGGATCGACGAGCGGCCGGTGCAGGCCTCGCTGCGCGGTGTGCTGAGCGTCATGCGCGCGCTGGACATGATCCCCCCGCGTCGGGCCCCCGAGGCCCCCTTCGAGCCGGTCGTCGCGCGGGTGCGGAAGTGGGTCCGGGCGCCGGAGAGCGGGCTGTTCCTCTCCTCGGTCGCGCTGGGCGACACGGTGCGCAGCGGCGAGCCCCTCGGGCGGATCGTCGACCCCTTCTCGAACGCGCGCGAGGAGGTCCACGCGCCCTCGGCGGGGGTCGTGGTCGGTATGCTGCGTCGACCGCTGGTCAACGAGGGCGACGCCCTGGTGCACCTCGCGCTGAGCAAGGTCCCCGAGAAGATCGCGAAGGTCGTCGACCGCTTCGGGGAATACCTCGCGAGCGAGATCTCCTACGACGACGCCAGCGCGGACGAAGGCGAGGTCGATTGAAGCTCCAGGTCGGAATCCTCTCCACCAGCGCCAAGGTCGGCAGCACGCGCCGCCTGCGCGAGGTGCTCACGGCGCGCGGTCACGAGGCGCCGGTCCTGCGGCCAAAGGACCTGCGGATCCTGGTGCAAGACGACCAGCCCGTGCTGCTCTACAAGGGCCAGCGGCTCGCGCGCCCCGACGCCGTGATCCCGCGGATCGGGACCTCGAAGACCTTCTTCGGCACCGCGCTGGTCCAGCAGTTCGAGCAAATGGGCGTGTTCACGCTCAACTCCGCCCAGGCGATCGCGGCCAGCCGCAACAAGCTGCGCGCGATCCAGCAGCTCAGCCGCCACGGGATCGGGCTCCCGGAGACGGTGTTCCTCTCCTCGCGGGCCGACGTCGTGTCGGCCGTCGAGTGCGTCGGTGGCGTGCCGGTGATCATCAAGCTCCTCGAGGGCACTCAGGGGATCGGGGTCATGCTCGCCGAGAGCCAGGAGGGCGCCACCGCGATCCTCGAGACCCTGCGCAAGACCGGGCAGGACGTGCTCGTGCAGCGCTTCGTCGCCGAGAGCCGCGGGCGCGACGTGCGGGTGCTCGTGGTCGGCGGGCGGGTGGTGGCGGCGGTGCGCCGCGTGGCCCAGGGGGCGGAGTTTCGCAGCAACGTGCACCGCGGCTCGAAGGCGCTCCCGATCGTCGACCTCGACCCGGCCTACGCCGAGACCGCGCGCAAGGCCGCGCAGATCCTGGGCCTCGCCGTGGCCGGGGTGGACATTTTGGAGGGGCGCGACGGGCCGCTCCTGGTCGAGGTCAACTCCTCGCCCTCGATTGCGGGCATGGAGGAGGTCACCGGGCTCGACCTGGCCTCACCGATCGTCGACTACCTCGAGCGCAACGTGCACCTGCGCCCTCTGGACGTCGCCCAGCGGGTCACGGTTCGCCGGGGCTACGGAGTGGCCGAGGTCCCGGTCACCGAAGGCTCCCCGCTCACCGGGCAGACCCTCGGGCAAATCGGGCTCGGCGACCGCGGGCTGCGCACGGTGTGCGTGCTCCGCGACGGCGACGCGGTGATCGACCAGGACGACGGCCTGCAGCTGCGCGAGGGCGACCGCCTGGTGCTGTTCGGGCTGCTCTCCTCGGTGCGCGACCTGCTCCCGACCCACGGCCCCGACCGTCGGCCGGGCGGCAGCGAGGGCGTCCCGCCCGGCGCCTGAAGAGGCGGCGCCTCGGGGCGCTACTCGGCTACTTCCTTGGGCTCGGGCTCGCTCGCCGGCGCCTGCTCCGGGGTCGCCCCCTCAGGGGTGTCTGGGGCGTCCAGCCGCTGGATCGAGACCTTGCTGACGTGGCTGTGCGCCATCTCCAGCACCCGCAGACAGAAGCCGCCCTCGGTGATCTCGTCGCCCGGACGGGGCATGCGCTCGATCCGGGTGAGGAACAGGCCCGAGAGCGTGTTGGCCTCGAGCTCGGCCGGGACCACCAACCCGACCTCTCGCTCCACGTCGCTCAAGGAGGCGAGGGCGTCGACCTCCCACAGGCCGGGGCTGACCTCGACCACACCGAGGTTGGGTCGCTCCTCGTCGGTCTCGTCCTGGATCTCGCCCACGATCTCCTCGATCAGGTCCTCGAGGGTCACGATCCCGAGGAAGCCGCCGTACTCGTCGACCACGCAGGCCAGGTGCGCGCGTCGCGCGCGCATCTCGTCGAAGAGGGTGGGGATCCGCTGCGTGTCAGGCACGATCAGGGGTTTGCGGCAGAAGCGCTTGAGCTCGGCCCAGGGCTCCTTGTCTCCGGCCAGCACCGCGGTGTAGACGTCCTTGACCAGGACCAGCCCTACGACGGGGTCTTCCGAGCGCGAGGAGACCACCGGGAAGCGCGAGTGCGGCGAGGACATGAGGACCTTGAGGTTCTCGGCGGGGGTGGCGTCGAGGTCGAGCGCCGCGACGTTGCCCCGCGGGATCATGACCCGCCCCACCTGGCGCTGATCGAACTCGAACAGGTTCTTGAGCATGGTCGCGCGGTCGTGGGCGATCTCCCCGTGCTCGCGCGAGGTGTCGACCATGCCCTTGAGCTCTTCGGTGCTGTATACCTCGCCGTGGGTCGCCTCTTTGACCCCGAGCAGGCGCAGGATCGTCGAGGATGCCTTGTTCAGCGTCCAGTTGAGCGGCCACACCACGAGGAAGGAGATCCGCAGGAGGTAGGCGGTCGCGAGCGCGAGGGTCTCCGGTTTGCGAATCGCGAGGGTCTTCGGCACCTGCTCGCCGAGGACGATGTGCAGCGAGGAGAAGATGATGAAGCCCGTGGCGAAGGCGGCGGGGTGCAGCACCGAGTCGGGGACTCCGGCCCAGTGAAAGACCGGCTCGAGGATCGCGGCGACCGCCGGTTCTCCGGCCCAGCCCAGGCCGAGCGAGGCCATGGTGATCCCCAGCTGACAGGCGGCGAGGTAGGCCTCGAGGTTCGCCAGGATCCGCAGGGTCATGCGGGCGCTTGCGCTCCCGTCGTTGGCGAGCGACTCCACGCGCACGTGCTTGACCTTGACCAGGGCGAACTCGGCCGCCACGAACAGGGCGTTCGTGATCAAGAGCAGCACCACGGCCACGAGGTTCAACGTTAGCTCCATGCCTGAATCGGGTCCTTTCCTGGGCTAGGGGGTCGCTAGTGTAGCGTCAGGAGGGGGCTTCGGCGCGCGCCGCGGCCCAGCGGCGCTCACGCGCCCGTCGAGAACCGCTCCCCGGTCCGCCGACGCCGCTCCTGGAGGAGCTCCTCGCCGAGGAGCGCCTCCGCGCCGGTCACCACGTCGAGGAGCTCGGTCGTGATCTCCTCCTGGCGCAGGTGCGCCGCGAGGCGGGTCAGCTCCGCGAGCTTGTCCTTCATGCCTTCGCTGGCGGTGGTCATGGCCACGAGTCGCGCGAGGTTCTCGCTGGCGAAGGACTCCGTCCCCGCGCGCACGAGCTCGGCCAGCACGTACTCCTCGACCAGCCGACTCATGAGCTCGGGCAACGAGAGGTTGCGCAGGGGCGGAGGGTCGTGCGCCGCGCTCGGCGCGAAGGCCTGCAGGTCGAGCGGGAGCACGCGCCGCCACTCCACCGAGGGCTGCCTCCCGCGCTCGCTGCGCATGAAGCCGACCTCGACCGTCACGTCGCGGCCCGCCACCCGGGCGTAGAGCTCGGCGGCGACGCGGCGCCCGTCGGCGAGGACCCCCTCGGCGCGGGTCGAGAGCGGCCCCGTCCACGCGGGCGAGAGCCCGCGCTCCTCGGCGACCTGCGCGCCTCGACTTCCGAGGACGAGCAGCTCGGCTGGACGCCGGGCCAGGCGCTCGGCGGCCGCGGACACGATCACCTCGTTGAAGGGGCCCACGAACCCGTGCTCGGAGGTGTAGAGGATCACCAGGCCCAGGGGCTCCGGGCCCGCCGCCGGCTCCGGCGGGGGAGGCTCCGGCAGCGACGCGATCACCGCCGAGAGCGCGCCCTCCACGATCTCGGTGTGACGGCGCGCGCCCAGCAGCGCCTGCTGGGCCTGTTGGCTGCGGACCGCGGAGATCGAGCGAATGCCGCCGACCACGGCGCGGAGCTCGGTGAGGTTCTCGACTCGGCTCTGGACCCGTGAGAGCTGCTCCATCTCAAGCGGGTCCCGTCTCGGGCGGCGCGGGGTCGGGCTCGGAGAGCAGCTCCCGCAGCGCGCGGAGCAAGCGCGCGCGGTCGTCGTCGTCGAGGGCGAGGGTCTCGTCGACCTTCTTGAGCACGCGCTCGCAGCGCCCTGGGAGCCGCGCGCGGAGTCGCTCCTGGAAGGCGTGGACCTCCTCGAGCGGCACGTCGTCGAGGAGGCGCTCCTGGAGCGCGAGCAGCAGGGCGACCTGCTCGCTCAGGCGGAGCGGCTCCAGCTGGCGTTGGCGGAACACGGCGCGGATCCGTCGCCCGTGCTCGATCGTCTTGCGCGTGCGCTCGTCCGAGAGCCCCCCAAAGCGGGTGAAGGTCTCCAGCTCGAGGAACTGCGAATACTCCAGCTTGAGCGCGTCCGCCACCGAGCGCATGGCGGGGGACTGCGTCTTCCCGCCTACGCGGGAGACGCTCTTGCCCACGTCGACCGCTGGCTTGTGGCCCTCGTAGAACAGCTTCGGCTCGAGGTAGATCTGCCCGTCGGTGATCGAGATCAGGTTGGTCGGGATGTAGGCGGTCAGGTTCCCGGCCTGGGTCTCCGCGATCGGGAGCGCGGTCAGTGAGCCACCACCTCGCTCCTGAGAGAGCTTGGCGGAGCGCTCCAGGAGGCGACCGTGGAGGTAGAACACGTCGCCGGGGTAGGCCTCGCGCCCAGGGGGGTTGCGCAGGAGCAGGGAGAGCTGGCGGTGGACGTCGGCGTGCTTCGTCAGGTCGTCGAACACGAGGAGCACGTCTTGCCCCTGATCGCGGAAGAACTCCGCCATGGTGCACGCGGCGTAGGGAGTCAGCCATTGCGCGCCAGGGGGCGCGCTGGCTTCGCCGACGACGACCACGCAGCGCGAGAACTCGGCGTGCTCCTGGAGCGCGTCGATCACGCGGGCCACCGACGACTCTCGCTGCCCGATCGCGGCGTAGACGCAGATCACCTCGGTGTCGCGCTGATTCACGATCGTGTCGACCGCGATCGCGGTCTTTCCGGTCTTGCGGTCTCCGACGATCAGCTCCCGCTGACCCTTCCCCAGGGGCACCAGCGAGTCGACCACGAGCAAGCCGGAGTGCAGGGGCTGGGAGACCAGGTCTCGATCCACGATCGGAGGCGCAGCTCGATCCACGGGATCCCAACGCGCGGCTTCGAGCGGAGGCCCTCCGTCGACCGGGGTCCCCAGGGGGTCGACGACGCGTCCGAGGAGCCCGGGTCCCACCGGAACTCGCGCGACCTCCCCCGTGCCGTGGACCTCCGAGCCCGCGCAGAGCCCGGCCTGAGCGCCGAGCAGGAAGCAGCCGAAGGTCGTGGCGTCGAGGCTCACCGCGAGCCCGCGCGCGCCGTTGGCGAACACGATCAACTCGTCGAGGCGAGTCTCGGGCAGACCGCTCACCACCGCGACCCCGTCGCCGACCTTCTCGAGGCGGCCGACCTGCTGCAGGCGGGGCTGGAGCTCGAGCCCCTCGAGGCGAGCGGGCGCCGTGGGCAGCCAGCGCGCCAGCTCGTCACGCAGGTTGGTCACGGCTGAGCTCCTCGAGCGCCTCCGCGAGGAGGCCTTGCAGGTCGAAGCGCAGGCGCGCCACCGGGAGCCGAAGCTCTGCGCCCGCGATCAGCGCGTCGTCTTCGACGAAGCTCACCCGAGCTTCGGGGAAGCGCTCGCGCAGGCGCTCGCGCCAGCGCTCCTGGGCGTCGGGCGCGAGCGCTGGCGCGACCCGGACCTCCAGCCCTCCCTCGGCTTGCGCGGCCTGGGCGCGGAGGGTCTCGAGCTCCGGCGCAGGCAGTTGGGCGAGGTGCGACACGAGCTGCTCGAGGCAGCCCTCGGCGATCAGCGGCGAGCGGACGGCGCGCAGCAGGCGCTCGGCCACCTGGCCCGCGAGGCGCGTGACTTCGCCGCGCAGGTCCGCCAGCGCGCGCTCGCGCTCCTGGGCCAACTCCAGGCGCGCGGCGCTCACCAGGGCTTGCGCCTCCTCGGCCGCGGCGGCGCGGCGCTCCTCGCGCTCTCGCGTGAGCTCCTCGTGCAGGCGTTCGGTGGCCTGCTCGCGCTCGTGGGGGATCGCCGCGCGCTCCTCCTCCAGCGACGCCCTGCTTGCCTCGGCGCGCGCCTCGGCCGCGGCGGCCCGCTCGCGCGCCTCGTCGACCTGCTCCCTGCGCCTGGCGAGCACCGCGAGGATCGGCGTGTAGAGCAAGCGGTGCAACAACCACGCGAGGACGAGGAAGTTGATCGCTTGCAGGGCCAGGGTCCAGAGGTCGAGCTTCATCAGGCTTTGACGAAGGGGTTCGCGTAGAGCACGAGGAGCGCGATCACGAGGCAGTAGATCGCCATGGTCTCGATCATGGCCAGCCCCACGAAGAGCGTGCGCGAGATCGGTCCCACCGAGTCGGGCTGCCGGGAGATGGCCTCCATGGCCGAGCTGAGCGCTCTGCCCTCGCTGAGGGCCGGGCCAATCGACCCCACGGACACCGCGACGACGGCCCCGATGATGCTGACGGTCTCTACGTCCATTGTGACTCCTATCCGCGCTCCACCGACTCCACGGCGGCGCCCAGGAACACCGCCGAGAGGACCGTGAAAATGTAGGCCTGGATCAGGCCGATGAGGATGCCTAGCGCCATGAAGGGGATCGGGACGAAGAGGCCCGCGAGGACCACCACGATCCCGACCACGAACTCGTGGCTCATGATGTTCCCGAACAGGCGGATCATGAGCGAGAAGGTCCGGGTCAGCTCCGAGAATACGTTGAGCGGGAGCATCAGCGGGTTGGGCTTCAAGTAGCCGCGGAGGTAAGTTCCCAGGCCCTGGGCGGCGACGCCGTAGCCGTGCACCGCGACGAACACGATCAGCGCCAAGGCCGCCGGGGTCTCGAGGTGCGCGGTGGGCGGCTTCAGGCCGGGCACGACGACCGAGAGGTTGGCGACGCTGAGGAAGATGAACAGCGTGCCCAGGAGCGGCAAGAAGCGGCCTCCGTCGCGGTGCAGGACGGCCTCGACCTGGCTCTGGAGCAGCTCCACCAGGATCTCCAGCGCGCTCTGCCAGCGGCCAGGGCGGTCGACGCTCGCGCGTCGGGTCCCGAGCCAGGACACCAGCGCCAGCGCGGCCACCAGCCCCCAGGTGGTCACCACCGGCGTCGTCAACGGGACGGGCCCGAGCTGCGCCACCACCTCGACCTCGAAGGGGCCGCCGTTCATGCTTCGTGGACCCGTTTCCAGGCGAGCCAGCAGCCCAGGGTGAGCCCGGCGAGCAGGAGCGCTCCCGTCCAGAGCAGGCCGGTCCCCTGGGCGCCGTCGAGCCGGCGGCCGACGTAGATCCCGAGCAGCGTAGGCACCACGACCAGCCACCCCAGCGAGCCGATCAGCGCCAGGTTCTGAGCGAGCGAGCGCTCGCCGCTGCGCCGGCCCTCTTCCACGCGCTCCCGACGGCGGCGGACCCCGCTCTGAAACGCGTCGCGCTGCCTCCGGTCGGCCTCGCTCACGCGGGCCCCTCGCCCTTGAGGGTCGGCGCGGCGCCGGGCGCCGAGCCCTCGGGGCGCAGGTAGCGCAGAACCCCGCGGTACACGGCGACGTGCAGGCGAGAGGTCTGTCCGCGCCCGAGCTCCTCGGCGATCGACTCGTCGCGGTAGGCCGTCTCGATCAGGGACTCGAGCTGGGCGAGGTCGTCGCTGACCAGCGCCTCGCGCGTCGCGACCTCGATGACCACCTCGGCGCCCCGCTTGCGCACGTGGAGCACCCCCGCGCGCACCGCGGCGTGCGCCTCGAGGCCGTCGGCTCCCCTCCAGCTGAGGACCGAGGGGCTCAAGACCGTGACCAGCTCGCCGTGCCCCTCCCGGATCCCGAACAGGCCGCTGAGGTCCTCGGCCAGGACGTGCTCGAGCTCGGCGGCCTCGACGACGACGCCCAGGGGCGTGGCGATCACGAGCTTCACGCCGCGCCTCCCCCCGCGCTCGCCTCGCGGGCTCGCGCGTCCTCCAGGGTCCCCGTCATGTAGAGCGAGCTCTCCGCCCAGTCGTCTGCCTCGCCGGCCAGGATGCGCTTGCAGCCCGAGATCGTGTCGGCCAGCGCGACCGTCTTGCCCTCCCGCCCGGTGAACTGCTGCGTCACGTGGAACGGCTGGGAGAGGAAGCGCAGGAGCCTGCGCGCGCGCTGCACCAGCAGGCGGTCTGCGCGGCTCAGCTCCTCCATGCCGAGCAGCGAGATGATCTCCTTCAGCTCTCGGTAGTGTTCGACCGTGCTGCGGACCGCCTCCGCTACCTCGTAGTGCTCGCGACCGACGACCTGCGGATCGAGGAGCACCGAGGTCGAGGCCAGCGGGTCGATCGCGGGGTAGAGGCCCTGGCTGGCCATTTCGCGCGAGAGCACGATCGAGGAGTCGAGGTGCGCGAAGGTCGCGGCGACGGCGGGGTCCGTGAAGTCGTCGGCGGGGACGTAGACGGCCTGGATCGAGGTGATCGCGGCCTCCGCGGCCGAGGTGATCCGCTCCTGCAGCTCGGCCATTTCGCTGGCGAGGGTCGGCTGGTAGCCCACCCGCGAGGGCAGGCGCCCCAGGAGCCCAGAGATCTCGCTCCCCGCCTGGACGAAGCGGAAGACGTTGTCCATGAGCAAGAGCACGTCGCGCTTGGCGTCGTCGCGGAAGTGCTCCGCGAGGGTCAGCGCCGTGAGGCCCGCGCGCCAGCGGGCGCCAGGGGGTTCGTTCATTTGCGCGAAGACCAGCGCGGTTCGCTCCAAGACCCGCGACTGCCTCAGCTCCTTGAGCAGCTCGTAGCCCTCGCGAGAGCGCTCCCCGATCCCGGCGAAGACCGAGACGCCGCCGTGCTCCTTGATCGTCCCGTGGATCAGCTCCGTGAGCAGCACCGTCTTCCCCACTCCTGCGCCGCCGAAGAGGCCCGCCTTTCCGCCGCGCACCAGGGGGGCCAGGAGGTCGATCACCTTGATCCCCGTATGGAAGACCTCTCGACTCCCGACCTGAGACTGCAGCGTGGGCGGGGGCCTGTGGATCGGGCGTCGCTCGAGCTCCGGGGAGAGGGCGGGCAGGCGGTCGGTCGGCTCGCCGAGGACGTCGAGCTGGCGCCCCAGGACCGCTTCGCCGACCGCGACGCTGACCGGCGCGCCGGTGTCGGTGACCGGGGTTCCCCGGCGGAGGCCCGCGGTGGCTTGGAGGGCGACGCCGCGGACGGTCGCCTCGTCGAGGTGCTGTTGGACCTCGACCACGAGGCGCTGCGGGCGGTCCCACTCGACCTCGAGGGCCTGGTAGACCTCGGGCAGCGCCCCCTCCGGGAAGCTGACGTCGACGACGGATCCGCGGACGCGCAGGACCTCGCCCCCGCCCGCGGGGATCGGGTCTTCGGTTCCCTCCGTCACGAGCTCGGGCACCCGGGTCAGCCTCCGCGACGGCGCTCAGCGCGCCTACCCGCAGAGTCTACGCGATCGGGACGCGACCCTCCTCGGACCCAGGGAGCGCGCGGCCGGAGTTCGCAGGCGTCGGTCGGCGGGCGGCAGGCGAGGCGCGCTCCCGGTCGCCTCAGCGCGAGGGACGCCCACCGGGCCGACGGCC
>JAGQRJ010000219.1 GCA_020425635.1 Planctomycetota bacterium
CAGCGTCCCCGCAGCGCAGGGCGAGCCCGGCCGCGCGGCCACCCAGGGCGCCGTCCGCGCGGAGCAGCTCGAGGAGTCGCGCGTCGCAGGGGGCCTGGCGCTCGCGCGCGAGGGCCAGGTAGAGCGCTCCGGCGAGGGCGGCGGCGGGGGCGTCGTCGCAGGCGAGCCTCAACAGGGCCGCCGCCGCGTCAGGCGGGGGCTCGAGCTCGAGGTCGAGGAGGCCGGGGAGGAGCGCGGGGGCCAGCTCCGCGTCCCGCAGGCCCTCGCCGAGCGCGGACCAGGCCTCCCCAGGATCCGCGGGGGTGGAGAGCAGCCCCACCGCCGCCTGGCCGCGGGGGAGGGGAGCCCCTGCTCGGGCGCGGGGGAGGAGGGCCTGGGCCGCCGCTTCGCCGCCGCGCTCCAGCACGCCGCGCGCTCGCGCCCGCAGGGTCGCAGAGCGGCTGCACGCCAGGGCCGCGGCCTCCAGGTAGGGGAGCCCCTCGAAGGCGAGGTCGAGCTCGAGCTCCACGGCTCGCTGGATCCTCGGGTCGGGGTGCGCGTGCGCACGCAGGACCAGCGCGCGAGTGGCCTCGAGGTCGAGCGCCGCTGGGTCGTCCCCCGTCCAATCGCGGAGCCGCCGGCAGATCGCCGCGCAGCTCAGGCGGACCGCGTCCAACTCCGCGGGGTCCTCCGCGCGCGCGACCAGCTCCGGCAGGGCCCTGACGGCGAACGGTCCGAGTTCGCTGAGGGTGCCCGCGCAGGCCAGGCGGGTGCGGCGGTCGGCCGCGGTGAGCCCACGGCGCAGGGCGGGGATCGCGGGCACGGCGAGGTAGCCCAGCTGCCTCAGCGCGCTCGCGGCCCAGCAGCCCCCAGGTCGCCCGATCGCCTCCGCGAGCGGCGGCACCCCGGCGGGGCCGAGGGCCACGAGCGCGTCCGTGGTCTCCACGCGGATCAAGTGGTTCGGGAGCGCGAAGCGCTCGACCCAGGCCGCGGCGCTCTGGCCTGCGAGCTTGCTGGGGTCGGAGGGCGGGGCCTGAAGGACCGTCGCCCAGGGGAGACCGCCCCCCACGACGTCCGGGGTGCCCGCGCTGAAGCCCCAGCGGGCGGGGGGCGAGCCGCGGGGCTTGCGCACCGCGTCGGGCTCGGGCGAGGCCACCACGTCGCGCAGGGGGAGGCTGCGCCAGGCGCGGGAGGCGGTCGTCGCGAGCAGGACCTCTCCCTCACCGGTCAGGAGGCCAGCGCGCAGCGCCTCGCACTCGGGGGCGCCGAGGACCTCGAGGCCGCAGAGCGCGAGCACGCGGCCGGCGGGGGTGGCCTCGGCCACCAGGCGACGGAGCTCGGGGATCGCGCCCGGTCCTTGCGCGCAGAGCTCTCGCAGCGCGACCAGCTCGGGGGTGAGGGTCGGCGCGGAGGCCACGGTGTCTACCCGCTCGGCTCGCTCCAGGATTCGTACGGGCAGGGAGTCTGGCGCTTGGGCGTTCGCGGCGGCCACGGCGCAGGCCGCGATCAGCGAACCCCAGCTGTGTCGACTCCCTACCACCGGTCGCCCGTGGAGAGCTGAGCGCTACGCGCTGCCTCGGAGAGGCTCTCCCGCGCCTCGGCGTCGACCTTGGCGTAGGCCTCCCAGCGGTGGCGCAGGGTCTCTCCGTCGGAGCCTGCGCCGAGGGCCGCGTTGAACTCCCGCGCGAGCCGCAGGCGCTGCTGTTGCTGCCGCACGGCGATCATGGCCTCGGGGGCGCGCGCCGTCTTCTGCATGGCGCGCATGGCGAGGGCGAGGTCGGCCTCGACCTGGACGATGTCGATCGCCTGGTAGCGGCTGAACCAGACCACGGCGAAGCTGCCGGCTCCCAACGCGAGGAGCACGATCAGGACCCAGAGCTTGACCCAGCCGGAGCGCTTCACGTGCCCATGGTAGCGCGTCGCCGAGCGCGTGAACCAAAGGAAGCGGGCCGGCTCGCGTGGCGAGCCGGCCCGGCCTGAGCTGTCTCGGAGCGCCCTTAGCAGCCCGTTGAAAAAGCCCTGGACTGCGTTGCTCGTCGGTCACAACCCCCACGGTTGCTGGACCTCCTCGCGCCTTGCCAGGGCTTCTTCAACAGGCTGCTAGGCGATCAAACGCCCGTGGACTCGACCGCGGGCTCCGCCCGGCGGAAGTTCTCGGGGTCGGGCTGGACGTCTTCGAACTCGTTGTAGGTCCGGTTCCAGGCGTCGTCCTTGACGATGTCGATGTGGAACCAGCCGAGGAAGAAGTCGATCAGCTGCCAGGGGGAGAGGTTGAACTCGAGCCCCACGATGAACGCTGCGGTCGCGTGGATGTCGGAGATGTAGTGGTAGCGGGGTTGGCCGTAGTCGAGCGGGACCGCGTTGGCCACGTCGGGGGCCTTGCGCCAGCCGACGTTGAACTCGTCGACCGACTCGAAGAGGTAGTCGTTGCCCGCGACGACCCGCATCTTGCGGTCGATGGGGCCGAGGAAGTCCATGCCCTTGTCGCGCCAGACGCCCGCCGCGCGGCCTTCCCAGCCGTACTTCTCGAAGTCGTAGTAGCCGAAGATCGGGTTGGGGGGCAGCAGGTGCCGGCGCAGGCCCGTCACCAGGGGAATCGGGGCGGCGAAGAAGTCTTCGTACTGGGTGCCCATGTAGCTGTTGCCCAGCTCGATCCCGAACTTCATGCCCTTGCCCGCGACGAACTTGACGCCGGCGATGTCGACGAAGTCGAGGACACGGTCCCAGAAGTAGTTCTTGACCGAGCTACGTCCGGGGGTGCTCGAGCAACCACCCAACGCGCCCGTAAATACGACCAAGGCGAACACCGCTACGTGCTTGCGCATCGTTCCTCCACGTCGAGGGGGTCGCGAGACTTTCGCGCGCGTCGGACTCCCTCGGCCTCGCAACCCTAACCCAAGGCCACGACACGCGTCAAGCGCTCCCGGTCCCGTAATCCTCGCGGTGACCGAACGATGGCAATCTGCGCTCGGAGTCATCGAAGGTTGGCTATGGGTTGACACCTGCCAACGGGATCGAGTATTCTTCGCGGACCAAGGGGCGGTAGCACAATTGGTTAGTGTACCGGACTGTCGATCCGGAGGTTGCGGGTTCGAATCCCGTCCGCCTCGTACCCTCGCGGGCCTCACGGCCCGCGTCTTCATGTACTCGCCTTCGCGAGTGGGGTCCCTTAGCGCATGAGCGAGTCCCGCAGAGCGTTGCGCCGAGCGGTCGCGTGGAGCGCGGCCCTGTCCTTGGCCGGGTGCTGCAGCAGCAGCCCCGAGCACCTCGCGGACCCCGACCCCAACGTCCGCCGAGAGGCGCTGGCGTGCCTCGCCGACGACGACCCCGCGGGGGCGGTCGAGCTCGCGGGGTCGCTGATCGCCGAGGGGAGCGAGCCCGATCCGGCGCTGCGCGCCACCGCGCTGCGGGTGCTGGGAGAGCTCGAGGCGAAGCGCTGGTCGGCCTCGGTGGCCGCGCTCCTCGTCGGGGGCCCCGAGACCCAGCGGGATCGCAACGCGCGGGTGCGCCAACAGGCCGCCACGACGCTGGGCCGGCTCAAAGCCGAGAGCCAGGCCCTGGCGGCCTCGGTGCGGGAGGACCCCGACGCGGACGTGCGCTGGTCGGCCGCCGACGCCCTCGCCCGGAGCGGAGACGACGCGCCTCAGACCTTGGAGGCGCTGATCGCGGCCCTCGACGACGCCTCTCAGCCCGTGCGCCTGACCGCTCGTCGCTCCTTGCGGGAGCTGACCCGCCTCGACCACGGCTCGAGCGCGAGCGCCTGGCGGACCTGGCTGCGGTCCGCCGCGGTCGAGGAGGTCACGCCCGAGGACCCTGGGCAGCCCTACGCAGACGAGGTCTACGAGGACGAGGTCTACGAAGACGAGGTCTACGAAGACGAGGTCTACGAGGACGAGGCGCCCCCCGCGGACGCTCCCGAGCAGCCCGACGGACCCAAGTGAGCGCCTCCTCCGAGCCCGCGAGCGAGTCGAGCGAGTCGAGCGCCAACGCCGCGGAGGGAATGCGCTGGAAGGGCTTTACGCTCAAGCTGCTCGCCGCGGCGGCGCTGATCTACTTCCTCTACCGCATGGGCTACCTCGACCCGGAGAAGCTCAAGCGGCCCCTCGAGCAACCGGGGACGATCGCGTTGGCGCTCGTGATCGCGGCCGTCGCGATCTCGATGAGCGGGCTGCGCTGGTGGTTGCTCCTGCGGCTGGAGGGGATCCACATCGGGCTCGGGCGCTCGGTGTGGCTGACCTGGATCGGGCACTTCTTCAACATGGTGTTCCCGGGCGCGGTCATGGGCGACGGGGTCAAGATGTTCTACATCGGCCAGGCCGTGCCCGAGCGCCGCGCGGAGGCGTGGACGACGGTGCTCGCGGATCGGGTGATCGGGCTGACCGCCCTCGTCGCGCTCTCGATCGGGGCCTCGCTGCTGAACCTCGACTTCATGCTGAGCCGCGAAGAGCTGCGCTGGGTGCTCGCGGTCATGGTCGCGCTGCTGGTAGGCGCCTTGATCGGCGGGGTGATCCTCGCGACCGGGTTCGGCAGCGAGTGGGCCTGGTTGCAGGAGCAGCTGAAGCGGATTCCCAAGCACGAGTCCCTGGCGCGCGCCTACCGGGTCTTGCGGCGCCTGGGGCGCAACCCGCTGGGGGTCGGGGCGACCCTGGTGTTCTCGTTCAGCGCCCACTGCATGAACGTGTTCAACGCCTACCTGCTGGGCTGCGCGGCGTCGGACGACCGGACCCTGGCGTTCCTCAACTACTGCACCTTGTTCCCGATCGCGATGTTCTCCAACGCGGTCGCGTTCACGCCGGGCGGCCTCGGGGTGGGGGAGGGGGTCCTCGGCAAGCTCTTCGCGTGGTCGGGCGCGCCCGCCGAGCTGGGGACGACCGTCATGCTCTGGTGGCGCATGCTGTTCTACGTGCTGGCCCTCGTCGGCGCGGCTTGCTACCTCAGCTACCGCCGCGATCCGCTGCCCCAGGGGCGGTCGCTCGACGCCGAGCCGGCGGCGGCGCCTCGCGAGGCGGGCTAGCTAGCCCTTGCGCTCGCGGACGACCATGGCCTCGGTGTCGTCGTCGTCCTCTTCCTCGACCACCTCGCCCACGACCACGGTCACGTTGTCGTTGCCGCCGCGCTTGTTGGCGAGGGCGATCAGGGAGCGCACCGCCTTGCGCAGGTCCATCGAGCAGCGGTCGAGGACCTCCATGATCTCGCTCTCGTCCACGAGGTCGCTCAGGCCGTCGGAGCAGAGGACGTAGACGTCTTCGGCTCGCGCGTCGAAGAGCTGCACGTCGGGGCGCACCGACGGCTTGGTGCCCAGGCTGCGGGTCACGTACTTGCGCATGCGCGGCGGGCGTGGGTCGGCGGGGTGGCGCTTGGCCTCTGCCTGGATCACGTGGTCTTCGGTCAGCTGCTTGATCTCGCCCTCGCGCAGGCGGTAGATCCGGCTGTCGCCTACGTGCGCGACGACCACGAAGTCCGAGACGAAGAGCACGAGCGCGAGGGTCGTTCCCATGCGCTGCTTGAAGTTCGTGGTCCCGTCCGGGTTGCCCATGCGGTGGATCTCGGCGTTGGCCTGCTGAGTCCACTGGACGATCAAGTCCTGGGCCATGGCTCGGGCCTTGGAGAGCTTCAACCGCGGGTTGTTGAGCGTGCTCCAGGCGCGGCTGATTCGCTCGCTGAAGATCTCGACGGCCAGGCGGCTCGCGACCTCGCCGCGATCGTGGCCGCCCATGCCGTCGCACACCATGCCCATGCCCTCGTCTTCACACAGGGCATAGGAGTCCTCGTTGGTGGTGCGTCGGCGGCCCACGTCCGACCGCCCGTAGAACCGAATCTCGAACACGGTTCAGGCGGTCTGGGCGGGGAACGCGTTCTTTGCGTCTTCGATGGAGTCGTAGAACTTGAAGAAGATCGTGAGCCCGAGCATGTCGAAGGGCATGCGCACGCGCGGGCTGACCCCGACGAGCGCGATCCCCCCGCCTTGCCCGTGGTAGGTCTCGCGGAACTTCACCAGCACGGCGAGCGCGGACGAGTTGACGTAGCTCGTCTGCTTCATGTCGATCACGAGCTGCGTGATCCCGCGGTCGAGGAGCCCCTGCAGCGCGCCCTTGAGCTGGCCGACGGTGTCGAGGTCGATCTCTCCCGTGAGCTCGATCAGCGCGCGGGTGCCTGCGGCCTCGACTTCGTTAATGCTCAACACCGCCACGGAACGCTCCTCAGGTCGCGCTCAGCTCGCTCCGGCTTGCAGCCGCTCCAGCTGAACGCGAATTTGCTCCAAGATCTTGCGCGCCTCGTCGACCTTGGGGCCGGCCAGGTTCAGACGAGTATATTCGCCGAAGGCTCGCTGTGCCTCTGCCATGCGCTCGGTGGCGAGCTCGGTCTGACGCGCCTTGAGCGCCTCGAGGGAAGCGCGGCGCAGCGCCGTCCCGAGGTTGTAGTAGCTGGTCGTCCACTCGTCGGTGCGCCGGGAGGTCAGCGTCTCGTTGAGCTCGACGGCACGCCGGTAGAACTCCAGGGCCTCTTCGTTGCGGCCCATGAGGCTCAGGACCACGCCGAGGTCGTTGTGGAACACCGCGCGCTCGGGGTCGAGGCGCAGCGCGCGGCGAATGCTCTTGGCCGCGCGGCTGTAGTTCTTCGAGGAGACCAGCTCGCGGGCCTCGGCCTCGAGCTGCCAGCACTGCGCCTCGAGCTCATGGCGCTTGGCCTCGGCGTCGAGCTCGCGGTGGTCGGCGGCCATGCGCTGCCGCAGTCGCCCGGGGAGCCCCACGATCTGCTCCATGTCCTGCAGGCCGGGCTGCTTGATCGCCCGGGCGAGCTTCACGTGCAGCAGCTGCAGCTGGTCGGTCAGCTCTTCGGCCAGGTCTCCGGGCAGCGGCTCGCCGCCGCCAGGCAGGCGCCGCGCGAGGCTCTCGACGCGCACGAGCTGCCGGTAGGTCTCGTCGTTGAGCAGGGCCAGCGCGGAGCGCAGCGCGCGGCGCAGGTCGCGCAGCAGGTAGCCGACGCGCTCCCCGTCGTCGTCGGCCAAGGCCTCCTCGAGGTCCATGTGCAGGCCCGCGACCTGGCTGTAGACCTCGCAACGCTTCTCGATCAAGACGCGGCTGACCGTAGGGTCGTCGGTTCGCTCCGCCATCCGTGGCTCCCTGCAAGCGGATCGCTGCGCGCGACCCAACCGCTTGCTGACTCAAAGGTAACGCCCCTCTGACCATCGATCAACCGGGGAGCCCCTTCCCGCCGTCAACGCAGCCGGAGCGTGGCCCTCTCCAGGGTCTCGGCGTCCTCTGGCCGCGGCTGGTGGCCCTCCAGGACGAAGCGCAGCGCCTGGCGCAGGGCGGCCCGGGCTTCGGCCTCCTGACCTCGGGCGAGGTGGCACTCCAGGAGGCCGGTCACGGCCGCCACGGCGTGGCCCTCGACCATGATCGCCTGGAGCAGCGCCGTCCCGAGCGCATCACCATAGCGCGCTACGCCCTTGTGCTCGGCCACACTCAGCTCTCCGGACCGCTTGAACGCGCGCTCGGCGTCGTCCACCTTGCCGGTCTCGAGCAGCGCTCGGCCGAGGCTGGTGCAGACCATCGAGCCGCGCGGGAAGATCGACCACGCCTCCCCCGCCGGGGGCTGAGCCGCCAACGCGGCTTCGAGGTCCGCGATCGCTTCGGCGTAGCGGCCCGCCCGCTCGAGGAGCATGCCGCGGGCGCCGCGCAGGCGCGGGGAAGGGGCGCTCGTGTTGGCCCCGCCGAGCCCGCGCTCGCACGCCGCGAGGCCTCGCTCGGTGAAGCCCAACAGCTCGTAGGCCCGAGCCTGGAGCAGGGTCGCAGTCGCGAGGCCTTCGGGGCTGCGGTGCTCGAGCTCCTGCGCCACCGCGAGCGCGAACCCGGTGCGTCGCAGCCGCAGCGCGCTCTCGCCCAGCAAGGCGAGCAGCGCGTCGGTGTCGGGTGACTTGGAGCGCATGAGCAGGCGGAGGTCGAGGAGAGCCTGGGCGGGTTCGCCCTGGAACAGGCGCAGCCGCGCGCGGCGCGCATGGAGCCTGGGGTCATCGGCGAGCCACAGGAGTTGCGCGCAGTACTCGATCGCGCTCTCGAGGTTCCCTTCCTGCAAGCGCCGATCGGACTCCCTGGCGGCCTCTTGCCTCAGGCGCATCAAGGGCTCCGTGGAGGCGCCCAGACGGGTTTGGGCGAAGAGCTCGAGCGCGTAGCTCGTGTAGATCCCCCCGCGCACGTCGTGCACCTGGCGCAGCAGCGATTCGGCGCGCGCCGGGTCTCCCAGTCGGTGGGCGACGCAGGCTTCGAGGAGCACGTGCTCGACCGTGCGCTGAGGGTTGCGCGCGAGCTCGACGCTCGCCGCGCGGGGAAGATCCTGATTGAGGAGCAGCTTGGCCCACTCCAGAGGCGGGACCGCCTCCTGGGCGTTTTGCCGCAGCCAGGCGGCGAAGTCCCCCGCCGCGGGGTAGTTTCCGGCGATCAGGTTCCCGCGCAAGCCGGCCAGCTTTGCCAAGGGGAACTCGGGCGCGAGCGACTCCGCGTAACGAGAGAGCTCGAGGCCACGTGCGACCTCGCCTCGGTCGAGCTTGAGCATTGCGGCGACCGCGTTGGCGACGGCAAGGTCGAGGTAGAGCGACCCGAAGCCGGCGCTCAGGGCTTGCTCAGCCTCGTCTCCATCGCTGAACTCGAGGGCGAGCTGCGCGCGCAGGAACTGCGCCCGCCACCGGTCCGGATCTTGCCGCGCGATCACCCGCAGCTGCTCGCGGAGCAGCGACGCCTCTTCGTTGCGCTCCGGGAGGTGTACGGTCCCGTCTCGCTCCAGCTGGGCGGCGATCCCGAGCTCGCGAATCCGGGGGTGGAAGGGCTCGTGGCTGTCGGCCTCCCGCAGACGGCGAATCAGCTCGTCTCGGCCAGGCCGCCTCCGGATCAGGTGCGCCAGGTCGACCCAGCCCAGCACGTCGCGCGGGTGACGCTCGAGCCGGGCGAGGAGCAGGGCCTCGCGCCTCGGGTCGCCTGGCTCGAACAGCTCGCCGGCTGCTGGCCAGGCGTCGAAGGCCGGGTCTTCGGGGTCGACCTCTCCCAAGGCCGAGCGCGCCGCCTCGGGATCCGAGGGCTGCAGGCGCAGGGCCGCGCGCGCGCGCAGCACGGCGGCCGCCGGGGAGGCGTCGCCCTCGAGCCTGCTCAGCGCCTCGCCATAGCGCCGCAAGGCGAGCAGCGCGCGCGCTTGGGCTTGGCGCGGCAGAGGGCTGTCAGGGATCCGGGAGGCCAGCTCCTGGGCGGAACGCAGCACCTCCTCCCACTCGCCGAGGCGCTCCTGGGCCAGGCTCAGCGCCCACAGCAGCCCGGGCGTTCCGCGCTCGGGAGCGTCCGCCAGCACCTGCTCGAAGGCCTTGCGCGCCTCGAGGGGGCGGTCGGCGAGCAGCGCGCGGAACCCGGCTTCGAACAGCGCCTGCGGGCTCGCGGCCTCGCTCAGGTCGAGCTGCGCTGGGGGCGCGACGTCCCACCAGGCGGGCTCCTGAGGCGCCGCTGGGGTGGGCGGGGGCGGGGCCACGAGGGTCGGCGTCGCGGGCGCGGGGGCAGTGGATCGCCCGAGGGCGAGTCCGATCGCGAGCCAGGTCGCCGCCACGACGACCCCGCTGATCACGAGCGGGGCCTTGCTCGAGGGGCGCGCGTAGCGCGCCCCCCCCGTGCCGGTGGTCCGCGCGAACAGGTCGCGCAGGGCCTCGCGCAACGACTCGGCGTCGTGCCCGCGCTCGTTGGGGGCCTTGGCCAGGCACTGCATGCAGAGCGCCGTGAGGGCCGGGTTGGCGCGGGGGTTGAAGGTCAGCGGGTTCGGCGGCGGGTCGGTGACCACCTGCTGCATGACGGTCAGCGCCAGCTCCCCGTCGAAGGGCGGGCGCCCGCAGAGGCCGGCGTAGAGCGTGGCGGCGAGGGAGTAGACGTCGCTGTGGGGGCCCACCCGCTCCCGGTCGCCGAGGGCCTGCTCGGGCGCCATGTAGGCCGGCGTCCCCATGACCTCGCCCGTGACGGTCAGGGTCTCCTTGCTCGCGTCGTTCGCGAACTGGGCGATGCCGAAGTCGGTGAGCACGGCGCGGCCGGTCGCGGCCTCGATCAGGATGTTGTGCGGCTTGATGTCCCGGTGCACGAGGCCCATGGAGTGGGCGTAGTGCAGCGCGTCCGCCACCTGCTCTCCGATCCGGCAGAGGTCCTCGACTACGATCGTGCCTTCGCGCTCGATCCGGCCTTGCAGCGACTCTCCCTCGATCAGCTCCAGGACGAGGTAGGGGTGTCCCTCGTGGTAGTCGAACTCGAGCACGCCTACGACGTGCGGGTGTCGCAGGCGGAAGGTGGCCTCGGCTTCACGGCGGAAGCGCTCGATCTCGGCGGGCTCGGAGTGCGGCGCGAGCAAGACCTTGATCGCGACCGGGGTTCCCCGAGTCCGATGACGCGCGCGGTAGACCACCCCGGCGCCGCCGCGAGCGATCTCGGCCTCCACCTCATAGGCGCCGATCTGCATGCTGTACGGTAGCCCCGCGGAGCGGCCTGCGCCCGAGGAGGGCTCTGACCGGGCACGGCCCGACGGCGAGGCGGTGGGTTGCCCGACCTGGGCTCGAGCGCCTACCTTGGTCCCGTGAACGCGACCCCTGAGCTGCAGCTGTTGACCGCCGAGGGCGCCGGGGGCGTGGCGTTGCTGCGGATCTCGGGGGCGGGCGCGTCGGCCGTGCTGCGCCGGGCGTTCTTGAGCGGTCGCTGGCCGGAGGTCGGAGAGGTGGCCTACGGCGAGCTCCAGGACCTCGCGGGGGCGCGCGTCGACGACGTGCTCGTGACCCGTGTGGGCGAGGAGCGCTACGAGCTCGGCTGCCACGCTGGCCCCGCGGTGCAGCGCCGGGTGCTGGCCGCCCTCCAGGCGGCTGGGGCCAGGCCCGGGTCGCCCCCTGCGACCCTGGCCGACGAGGTCGAGGAGGCCCTCGGACGCGCGCTCTCCGAGCGCGCGTGCCGTCTGCTCCTGGCTCAGCCCGAGCTCTGGGAGCGCGCCCTCGAGCTCCCAGGCGACCTCGACGCCGCGCGGGCCCAGGTGGCCGCCCTCGAGCGCAGCGCCGTCTCGCGCCGGCTGCTCGAGCCCTGCCAGGTGGCGCTTCGCGGGGCGCCCAACGCGGGCAAGTCGAGCCTGCTCAACGCCCTCGTCGGGAGGACGCGCGCGGTGGTCTCCGACGCGCCCGGGACGACCCGCGACGCGGTCCGCGCGCTCGCGCTCGTGGACGGGCTGCCCGTGCTCCTCGTCGACACCGCGGGCGATCGCGACACCGGCGACGCGCTCGAGCGCGCGGGGATCGAGCGCGCGCGCAGGGCGTCGAGGTCTGCGGCGCTGCGGCTGGTGGTCGTCGACGGTCGGGAGCAGGGCGACCCCAGCTGGCTGCACGACGAGGCCGAGCCGAGGCTCGTGGTGCGCTCGAAGGCAGACCTCGTCGCCCCCGAGGCCAGGGCGCCGGGGCGCTGGGTCTCCGCGCTCGAGGGCGAAGGACTGGCCGAGCTCGCCCAGACCCTCGCCGAGCAGCTGGCCCCCGAGGAGTGCCTGGGCGGCGCCTGCGTGTTCACGGACCGGCAGGCGGGCTGGGTGCGGCGAGCTGCCGCGGCCCTCGAGGCCGAGGACCTCGCCGCGGCTCGCCGCGCGTTGCTGCAAGTGCGCGAGGAAGCCGGGCGCGGCTGAAGATCGGGGGCCGCCGCCCCGTCTCTCAGGAGCCACCCACGAGGCGCAGCCTGGACGAGGCCTCGTCGAGGGCTACAATCCTCGCTCGCAGCTGCGGTCCTCGACCGCGACGGAGGCTTCATGACCCGCTATCGCTTGGCCTGGTTCCTGTCCGTGATCCTGGTGGCCGGGGTGCTGACCCCCACCGTCGTCGCGCTCCCCAAGGAGAAGGTCGACAAAGAGACCAAGAACGCGCGCAAGGGGCTCAACAAGAACCTGAAGCTGATCAGCGCCATGGGGGCGCAGCTCGAGAAGCTCAACGAGGCCTTGATTCAGACCTCCTACAAGGACGAGGCCAAGCGCAAGTCCCTCGAGGAGCAGATCGAGGCCCAGCGGATCGCGGCCCTCGAGCTCCTGCCCAAGATCACCGCGGCCAACTCCGACAAGGCCGCGCTGGCGCTGATGAACTTCGCGATCAGCGTCCACGACCAGGTGCTCTACGAGCGCTCGAGCGAGGCCCTCGGCGAGCTGACCGACGAAGAGGCGATCGACCTCCTCGTCGGAGCGGTCGAGGGGCCGCACGGCGAGCGCAAGAAGAAGTTCAAGTGGAAGGGCGCCGGCGAGGAGTGGCAGGCGCGGGCCTTGGCCGCGACGGCGCTCGAGAGCTCCAGCGCCGAGGCGGTGATCCCGGCGTTCTTGCTCGTCCTCGAGAAGGAGACGAACCCGCACCTCTTCAACCGCGCGATCGACGCGGTGAGCTCGAAGGAGGACCCCCGGGTGATCGAGGCCCTGATCACCTGCCTCGGTCGGGTCGAGAAGGCGGGCGGCTGGGAGTACTACGAGATCCGCGACGCCTTGACCCGGCTCACCGGCGAAGACTTCTACACCCAGGAGAAGTGGGACGCCTGGTGGAAGACCAAGAAGAACGCCTGGAGCTTCGAGAGCAAGGGCGAGGCCAAGGAGGCAGAGCGCGACACGGGGACCCGCGTGCGCGAGGTCACCGGCGACGCGAGCAAGGCCGACGAGGTCCCGACCTTCTTCGGCTCGCAGATCGAGTCGAACCGCGTGGTGTTCATCCTCGACTGCTCGGGGAGCATGATCATGACCGACATGCCCCAGGAGACGACGCTCACCGAAGAGGAGTTCAAGGCCAAGAACCCCGACGAGCCCGAATACAAGAAGCTCAAGCGGATCGAGCGGGCCAAGGCGGCGAGCATCGCCGCGGTCAAGGCTCTCCAGCCCACCCAGCAGTTCAACCTGATCGCCTACTCGAGCAACATTCAGGGCTGGAAGCCCGCGGTCGTCCCCGCCACCGACGCCAACAAGGCCGAGGCCGTCGCTTGGCTCGAAGGGCGCACCGAGGGCGGCGGCACGCGGACCCTGTTCGCGCTGCAGAAGGCCTTCGAGGACCCGAACGTCGACACGATCTACCTGCTGACCGACGGCGCCCCCCAGGGCTCGAACATCAAGCTCGGCAACCCGGGTGAGGAGGCGCGGCTGTTCGCCAAGCAGGCGGTCGACGAGATCCTCGACTGGGTGCGGATCGCGAACCGCTTCCGCGGGGTCCGGATCTACACCTTCGGCATGGACGGCCCGGGGGTGTGGCACAAGAAGTGGACCCAACCGCGTCCGCTGACCCTGCCCACCGAGCCCGAGTGGCTGCAGATCCTCACGAACTTCATGCGCCAGCTGGCCAGCATGAACAACGGGGAATACAAGTCGATCTGAGCCGCCCTCAGACGTCGTGGCTGGCGAGGCCCAGGGCCTCGACGCCTGCGGCGTACTTGCTGAAGCGGTCGAGGGCCAGGCCGAATCGGCCGACGGCGTCGCGGATCCAGCGCGGGATCGCGTCGTCGAACTTGACCTCCATGATCGTGCGCGTCGGGTCGAGGATCGCGACCCCGCCCGGCTCGCCGACCTGGGCGAAGGCCTCCGGTAGATAGGCTTCGCACAGGCTGTCGAAGGTCAACCGCAGGGTCGGGTCGACCTTGCCGATCCATGCCTCGCGGAGGTAGGTGATCACGGTCACCGGGTGGAACCCGGGCTGGTTCGCGGCGCGGAGCACGGTCTCGATCGTCACCCGGTCCGGGTCGCCGCCCGGGGCGAGGTGACGCTCGAGGTGCCGCAGCTCGCTGGGGTCGGCGAGGATCGCGCTCGCGCCCTCGTCCGAGAGCTCGAGGCGCTCCTTGAACACCGTGTTGTTGATCCGGTGCTTGATCTCCATGAAGGCGCCCTGCACCAGGTTGTCGCGCAGGCCCTCGCTCACCGAGTAGTAGCGCAGGCGGAACTTCTTGCGCACCCGCTCGCCGTCGACCTTCTCCCAGTAGGCGAGGAGGTCGGCGGTGTCGAAGTAGAGGCTCGAGACGCGGTAGACCGCGTTGGTGGTGTGCTCGTCGACCACGAGCCCATGCTTGGCGGCAGCCACGATCTCGGGGACCAGCGCGCGGTCGATGGGGAACTTGAGCTCGTAGCGGCCCTTGACCGTCACTCGCGCACCCGCGCCTCGAGCTGAGCCCACTCCGGGGGCAGC
The DNA here is from genome assembly GCA_020425635.1 of Planctomycetota bacterium. Lineage (GTDB taxonomy): Bacteria > Planctomycetota > J058 > J058 > J058 > JAGQRJ01. The sequence goes on from JAGQRJ010000219.1 coordinate 14,156, forward strand.
GCCTCGATCACGCGCAGGCGGCCTCCGGCGTCGGCGGTCCCGACCTGGGTGTTCAGCAAGAGCAGGCTCGTGCGGCGCTTGAGGCTCACGTCGACCTTCTCGCTGCGCTCGAGGGTGCAGCCGACCAGCGCGCCCCGCCCGCCGCCCGGGTAGAGCCACTTCTTCTGGTAGGCGTTCAGGGCCAGGCGGTTGCCGCGGAAGGCGGTGCCGTAGACCAGCGCCCGGCAGTCGTCCTTGAGCTCCATGCCGATCCAGCAGCGCTCGATCACGGAGTCGCGGAGCACGAGCCGAGTGCCCTCGCCGACGCTGACCCCCTTGTCTCCGCTGCCGACGAAGCTGCACTCGGAGACCTCGAGGGTGCAGGTCATGAGGTCCAGGCCGTCGTTGCCGCTGTCGATCCAGCGGCAGGCGCGGACCGTTCCCCGGCACATGTCGAGGTCGAGGGCGTCGGAGCGCGAGTCGTTCCACTGGCACTCCTCCACCCGGATCACGCTCTCGCCGAGGTTGACCGTGTCGTCGCCCACGGCGTTGGCGCCGAACCAGCAGCCGCGGAGCACCACGTCGTCGCAGTCGTAGACGCTGAACATGCCCTTGAAGCGCACGCTGCCGTCCGTGCCCACGGAGCCCCCGTGGACGCGCATGTATTCGAAGCGGGAGCCGACGGTCTCCGCGCCGGCGACGCCGAAGCAGGCCCAGGGCGCCGCCTGCGCCGGCTCGAGCACGACCGGGGCGGCGGGGGTGCCCTCGACCAGGGTCTGCCCCCGGGCGTAGATCCCCACGCCCGGGTGCAGCCGGAGGCGCGTGCCCGCGCGGATTCGCAGGCGCTGGCCGCGCGCGGTCTTGAGGTCCTTGGTCAGCTCGACCACCCCTGGCCCGAGGACCAGGTCGTCTCGCGGCGGCGCGGGGAAGTCGCCCGGGCGCAGGCTGCGCGTGGCGAGCGCCCCGCTGGGGGCGGCCTGGGGGGTGACCGCGGCGCCGGTGAGCGCGTTGCTGAAGCGCAGGGCCTCGGGGGCTGCGTAGACGCGGTAGACCAGGGGGGTCGGCTGGGCGAAGTGGTAGCGCCCGGGGAAGCCCCGGTCGAAGTTGAACTTGTTGTATTCCGTGAGCTCTTCGCTGAGCCCGGGGAGCAGGAGCGTGGGGTCGCCCGCCCAGGCGTCGGTGCGCAGGGCCAGCCCAGAGGCCTGCTCGACCCTGACCCCCGCCGTGCCGAACACCGTGACCCGGCTCGTTCCGGGGAGCTCGGGGTCGGGCTCGACGGCCACGCGCGCGTCGTCGAGGTAGGCGCGCAGGAAGCGCCAGCGAGTGCCCACGTAGGCCTTGAGCTCGGCCACCTTGTCGTCGATGTCGAGCACCGACCAGGGGTAGCTCAGCAGGCCGGCGTGGGTGAACTCGATCGAGTTGAGGTTCACGTCGGCGTCGAGGTCGGGCCGCAGGCGGGCCACCTCCGCGTCGATCCGCCGCTCGAGGGCCTCGGGCTTCAGCGCGCCCTCGAGCAGGCCCTGGAGCAGCTGGTTGCGGCGGTGGACCCAGCGCGGGTTGCGCGTCGCGCGGTCCATCAGCGGAAACAGCACCATGTCCACGTCGACGTCGGGCGTGATGTGCATGCCGAAGGAGTTCGCGTCCCACGGAAAGGCCTCGAGCCGCCCCTGGTTCGAGCAGAGGAAGTAGAGGTGGTTGTGCTCGTGGTCGGTGTGCACGCTGCCGGTCCCGATCATCAGCGCAGCCCAGCGGGCGAGGACCTCGAAGTCGACCAGGTCGTCGAGCCGCGCCCAGGCCGCCGGCGAGGGGGGCTCGGCGAGGGCCGCGAGGAAGCGCTCGAAGTGGGCTCGCGCCGCGGGGGAGTTCTCGCCCTCGAGCTTCCAGGCCTCGAGGTTGGTCCACAGGTCGTCGCGGAAGTCTCCCTTGAAGAACGCGCCGGGCATGCGCCCGTTGTGCAGCGCGAGCGACTCTCCGGGGCGCATGGTCTGCAGGTAGACGCCGCGGTACTTCCCGTTGACGAACAGGCGCACGTGCTGCCCCTGGTCGGAGAGCAAGCCCAGCTCCTCGCGTCCGATTCGGTCGGGGAGCCAGTTCTTCAAAGCCAACACGTCTTCGGGTCGGCTGAGCTCGAGGTAGCGCAGGCCGTCGTCGACGTCGCCCTTGTCGATCTTGATGCGCAGCGAGGGCTTTTGAGGCGTGTGGTGCCAGGAGCCCTGCCCGCGCATGCAGATCTTGACCTCCTTCAGCGTGTCCTTGGCGTCGAAGAGGTGCGCGTCGAAGTAGGGCTTCGTCCCCCCCGGGTCGTGCCCCAGCTCGGGGTCACCCGTGATCAGCGCGTGCTGCATCGCGTCGAAGGTGTTGTTGCCCACCACCAGGCGCAGCGTGGGGAGCGCGCTGTCGTGGTGCTCGGGGGTGGCGTAGAGCAGGTTCTCGAGGGTCGTCTTGTTGACGTGGACGAAGACCCGGGTCGCGCTCGCGATCAGCGCTGGGTCATGGCGAGCGCGGCTGACGTAGTTGCGCACCAGTCGCTCGGCCTGGAACAGCTGCACGCCCACGCAGAACACCGGCGTCCCGAACAAGAGCAGCAGCGGGAGCCAGGAGAACTGGCGCACGGTCCCCCCGCGGCCCACGACTCGAAACCCTCGCAACCCCAGGCGGACACGCACGGGGCCGGCCTCAGAGGTCGTCGGTGTGGGCGGAGTAGTTGTAGGTCACCTTGAGGTTGCCGTTGACCTTGGTGATCGCGTCGAGCACCTGCGCCCCGGTGATCCCTGGCTTGGCGAGCACGGAGTAGACGACCTGCGTGTAGAGGCCCTGGCGCGCGGTCTCGAGCGAGATCACGCTGTAGGACTGGAACAGCTGGAGCAAGGTCGGCTCGAGGGCGGCCTCGGCGTCCTGGTCCGAGGGCATTTGGATCTTGAGCAAGCGCTCCGCGCGGCGCACGGGGGCCGCGAAGTCGAGCACGTGGAGCAAGATCATCATCGAGCCCAGGATCCCGGTGGCCATGCAGGCCAGCACGTAGAAGCGGGTCCCGCAGGCCATCGCGATCGCCATCGCGAAGAAGATGTAGGCGACGTCTCGCGTCTCCTTGACCGCGTTGCGAAAGCGGATGATCGAGAGCGCGCCGACCAGCGAGAAGGCGCGGGCGATGTTCGAGCCGATCACGATCATGATCACGGTGGTGATCAGCCCCATCAGCACCAGGCTGTGGACGTACGACTGCGAGTAGCTGCTGCTCTTGTGGGTGAAGCGGTAGACGCCGCTCACCACGAGCATCAACACTCCGCAGAGCGTCAGGGCAAGCAAGGTCTCCCAGCGGGTGAGGGCTTCCCCCTGTCCGCCTTGAGTACGAAAGATCCTCCACAGTTCGTCCATGCACTCGCTCCGCTAAGCAGCTCATGCTAGCTCACGGGTTAGGCCTCGCAACCCGGGACGGCGTCAATGGGTGTGGAAGAACTCGCTGCTGTTGAAGAGGGCCCAGATCACGTCGTGCAGGAACGCCCGCTCCTCGTCGGACGAGGCGTCGCTCAGCCGCAGCGCCCGGGACTCGGCGGGGGTGGGCGGGCGGGCCAGGACCCGGAGGAAGAGCTCCTCCAGCCGCTGGGCCCGGGGCAGCGCGAGCAGCTGCTTGAGCAGGGAGTCGGGGGTCGTCGCCCCCACCGTCTGGTTGAGCAGCGGTCCGTTGATCAGGGCCAGGGCCTGGGCCACGGTGTTGTCGGCGGGGCTGCTGCGGTCGTCGCGGGCGAAGAGCGCGAAGAACTGCCGGCGCCAGGCCGTCAGTCGGCGCTCGGCGCCCTCCGGATCGTCGCCCTGGGCCACCGCCGTCAGGTTCAGGGTCTGCGCCAGCGAGCGCCAGAGCTGCTCCGGGGTCAGGGGGCGCACGCCGCGCGCCGCGAAGGCCTCGAGGGCCGCGGGGCTGGCCTGGCCGTGGGAGGTCAAGCCGTAGGCGCGTGTGAGCACCAGGGTGCTGACCAGGCGTCGCATGTCGTAGCCCTGGCGGAAGTCCTCGACCAGGAGCTCGAGGACGGCAGGAAAGGCCGAGGTCCGGTTGACGTCGTCGGGGTCGACCAGCGGCTCCGCGAAGAAGAAGGTCCAGGTTCGGGCCACGGTCGCCCGGGCGAAGCCGGAGTCCGCGTGCCCGGTGATCAGCGCCGCGAGGCGCTCTCGCCGCGGCTGGGTCGGGGCTGGGGCCTGGGCGAACAGGCGCGGGGCCACGACCTCCCCTTCCCCGCCCAGGCGGACCTCACCGCGGGGGCGCTCGACGACGGCCTCGTCGCGAACCGCGACCCGGGCGAAGAACGCGGCGAGCTGCCAGAACTCGCGCTGGGTGACCTCCTCCTCGAAGGGGTGGTCGTGGCACTGGGCGCACTGCAGCTGCCGGCCCAAGAAGACCTGCGCCGCGTTCCCGGCGAGCTCGGCGGGGGCGCCGCGGAAGCGCCGGAAGTAGTCTCCGGCGCCGCGCTCGGCGATCGGCCCCTGGGCGCCGAGCAGGGCCCGGACGACCTCGTCCCAAGGACGGTTCGCCGCGAACTGCTGCGCCAGCCACACGCTCAAGGGCGCCCGCGCCCCGCCGCGGTCGAGGAGGTAGCTGCGGCCGACCAGTTGGTTGGCCCAGCGCTCGGCCATGGTCTGCGCGTAGCCCTGACTCCAGAGCATGCTGGTCAGCAGGCGCTCGCGGCGAGCGTCGTCGTCCTTGCCGTCCAGGTAGGCGCGCACGACGTCGGGGCGGGGCGTCGTGCCCTGAACGTCCAGGCTGAGCCTGCGCAGGAACTCGGCGGGGCGGGCCTGGCGCGAGGGGGTGAGGTCGGCCGCCTCCCAGGCCTGAGCCAGGAGCGCGTCGACCCGCGCGGCCAGCTCGCGGGGGGTCTCGCGGGGGGCTGCGGAGTCTGTTTCGGTCTGTGCCCAGGCGCCGCCGACGAACACCAGGCCGAGCAGGAGCTGCTTCATGCGGGTAGTGTACGCGCTCGAATCCCAGCGCGGGGAGGTGCTTTGTGGCGGTTTCGGTGGAGCGGGTCCTGCAGGCGGTGCGCGAGCAATGCCCGCCGCGCTTTGCCCTCGAGGGCGACGCGACCGGGTTCCAACTCGGCGACGGCAGCCGGCAGATCGAGCGGGTGCTCTGCACCCTCGACCTGACCCTCGAGGTCGCTGAGGAGGCGGTGCGGCGAGGTGCGGGGCTCGTGATCAGCCACCACGCGGTGATCTTTCGCCCGCTGCGCCACCTGCGCGCCGACGACTTCAAGGCGCGGATCGTCACGGCCTTGATCAAGGGCGACGTGGCGGTCTACGTGCCTCATACGGCCATGGACGTGGTCGCCGAGGGCATGAACGACCACCTCGCGCGCAGCGTGGGCCTCGGCGACACACGCTTCCTCGAGCAGACCGGGAGCGACGAGCGCTTCCTCCTGCGCGTCGCTGACCCGGCGCTCGAGGCGCCGCTCGGGGAGCGGGGCGTCGAGAACCTGGAGGTCGTCGGCGGTCGCCTCGAGGGGCGCGTGCGGGCTCCAGACGTGGGCAAGGTGCTGCGCTTCCTGGGCAAGCGCGGGATCACCCCCACGCTCGTGCCCCTGGCCGAGGCCGGCGCGGCGCGCGGGATCGGACGGATCGGGCGCCTGGCTCGGCCCGAACCCGTCGCGGACCTCGCGCGGCGGCTGAAGTCCACGCTCGGCGCGCCGGGCGTGCGGGTGGTGACCCGCGACCCCCAGCGCCCGATCGAGCGCGTCGCGGTCCTCGGCGGCGACGGCCGCCGCTTCCTCTCGGCCGCGATCCGCGCCGGAGCCGACGCTCTGGTCACCGGCGACGTCGACCACCACACCGCGCTCGAAGCCCGGGCCCGCGGGCTGGACGTGATCGACGTCGGCCACTGGGCCAGCGAGCGGCAGGTCAGCGCGCTGCTCGTCGAGGGGCTTCGGGCGCGGCTCGACGGCCTGGAGGTCGAGGTGCTCGCCAGCGAGGTCGACACCCAGCCCTTCGTCTTCGTGTAAGCCGAGTCCGAGACCGATCGACGAGACGGTTCTGAGCCGGGTCGCGACGGATTCTTCCCTGGCGCGCGCCCAATGCAGGACCTAACCTGAAGCTGGGTTTGGACCTGCACTTGCTGTGCAGGCGCCGAGGAAGGCCTGGGACATGCTTCGAGCCAGCACCTTGAGTTGGGCTTTGCTCGCGGGAGCGAGCGTCACCTTCGGGCAGGGGAGCGACGGCAGTCGCCCCGCCCGGGGGTTGCCGGCGCCCCCCGTCAAGCGGGACTTCGCCACCCGCGTGCTCGAGGTGTGGGACGAGGGCAAGCGCCCCGAGGTGCTCGACTCGGGCAAGACCGAGGTCGAGTTCGTCGCCGCAGACGGCGCGCTGCTGCCGAGCCTCGCCCCCGACGCCGCCGGCTCCGAGCCCGGCCCGGGAGCGGCCCAGTTCGTGCGCCTGAAGCTCCCCGCGGGCGAGCTCGACGTGCGCCGGATCGAGTTCGCCTCCCCGCAGGCGGCCCAGATCTACGCGGGCTACGGGGTCGGCGACGACGCGCCCGCCCTGATCGAGGTTCGCGGGAGCGCGGTGGTCCTGATCCAGGGCCCCGGACTCGCCAGCGCCTCGGCCAACGGCCTCGCCAAGCTGCGCCACGGCGCCTGGTCACGGGCGGAGGCAGGCCTCGCCCCCGCGACGCCCTGGTCCCTCGTGGCCGTCATGGTCGAGGGTGACTACGCCCTCGTCAGCCGCGGCGGGAAGGGCCCGGTCCACGACCAGCTCGTCCGCGCGCGCGAGGTGGCGCGAGGGAAGCCCGGCCTCCAGTCCGAACCCAGCGCCCTCCTGACGTGGCTCGACGGCGAAGCACGGGAGACCCTGAGCATGCTCCTCGCTACCTCGGCACGTCACGTCGAGCTCTACGCGGCCGAGGGGCAGGGGTCGTTCGCCATGGCCGAGAGCTGGGAGCGGGTCGAAGGGCTGAAGGCGGCGCTGCGCCAGATCCTCCAGCGGCGCATCCCCGCGGCGCCCGAGGGCGTCGCGCCGGCGGAGTGGGCCGCCCTGCACCGCAAGGCGCGCCTCGGCGGCGCGAGCCCGCATACGACCCCGGTCTTGCTGACCGATCGCGCGCGCTCGGTCGAGGTCGCGGCGCTTGGCTCCGAGGGGGGCCCCCCGCAGGCCGGCCTGACCGAGGGCGTCGAGCAGGGAGCGGCGCCCGCCAAGGACTGAGCGTCGACGCCGTGCGCACCTGCACGCTCGAGGCCAACGGCCTCAGCTTTCACGGCTACGCCCAGGGCGACGCCAAGCGCCCCCTTGCCGTGCTCTTGCATGGCTTCCCCGACGACCCCCGCAGCCTGTTCCCCCTCGCGGACGGATTGGCCGAGGCTGGCTACCGCACGCTGGCCCCCTACCTGCGGGGCTACGGTCCCACGGGGCCGGCCCCGGACGGGCGCTACGGCCCCGAGGCCCTGGGGCGTGACGTGCTGGGGCTGATCCGCGCGGCGGGGGCGCGCCGCGCGCTGGTCGTGGGGCACGACTGGGGCGCGATCGCGGGCTACGCGGCGGCCAACCTCGAGCCGGCAGCGGTCGCGACCCTGGTCGCGTTGGCCGTGCCCCCGCCCCGCGCGCTCCTCGCCAACCTCCGCCGGGATCCCGTGCAGCTTCGCCGCAGCGCCTACATGACCCTCGGGCGCCTCCCCGGCGGGGCGGCGCTGCTCCGCGCCGGGAACTACGCCCTGATCGAGCGTCTGTGGCGGGCCTGGTCTCCGGGCTGGGAGCCCGACCCCGCGCACCTCGCCCGGGTCAAGCACACCTTCGACTACCCCGGCACCCCCGCCGCCGCGCTGGCCTATTACCGCGCGCTGTTCTCGGCCCGGCCGTGGAAGCTGTGGAGCAACGCGCGGGTGCTGACCGACCTCCTCCAGCCACCGACCCTCGTGCTCGGCGGGCAGCTGGACGGCTGCCTGGGGAGCCGGCTGTTCGCCAACGCCGAAGCCGCCTGCGCGGGGCCGCGCGCGGTCGAGCTCCTCGCCGCCGGACACTGGTTGCACCTCGAGCAACCCGCGGCCATCGTCGAGCGGATCAGCGAGTTCGCGAGCGATTACGCTCGCTTCGCCCGACCGTTGCCCACTCTGTAGGAGTGCTATCCTCACGTGGTGAATCCGCTGGTCCACGTCGCGCTGCTCGAGCCCAAGATCCCGCAGAACACGGGGAACGTCGGCCGCACCGTCCTCGCCTGCCGCGGGCGGCTGCACTTGATCGAGCCCCTCGGCTTCGCCACCGACGAGAAGGCGGTTCGCCGCGCGGGCCTGGACTACTGGCAGTACCTGGACTGGGCGCAGCACCCCTCGTATGCGCGCTTCCGTGAAGTGCTCCCGGCTGAGGCGCGGGTGTTCGGCTTCACCACCCGGGGAGACCGGTCCTTCAGCGAGGTCGAGTACCGCCCTGGCGACTGCCTGCTCTTCGGCGACGAGGTCCGCGGCCTCCCGAGCTCGGTCCTCGAGCGCTGCACCCCGGTGCGGATCCCGATCCTCGACGAGCGGGTGCGCAGCCTGAACCTCTCCAACGCCGTGGCCGTAGCACTTTTGGAGTTCACGCGGCAGCTCGGCTACCCCTCCTTGGAAGGCGCGCCGTGCTCGCCCAGCTGAACTTCCTCAACGGGCCGCTGCGCGGGCAACGCGTGGCCGTGAAGATCGCGCAGCGCTTCATCCTCGGGCGGGGCGTCGACGTGTCTCTGCAGATCCCCGACCCGGGGGTCTCGCGGCAGCACGCGGTGGTGGAGCTGGAGACCAACGGCTGGATGTTCGTGACCGACCTCGGGAGCAGCAACGGGACCTTCGTCGCCGGCCGACAGATCGCGCCGAACGTGCGCACGCGGGTGCCGGCCGGGGAGACCCTCGCGCTCGGGCAGAACGAGATCGCCTTCGACCTCGAGGGGGCCGACGCCGCCTCGGCCAAGGAGGACAGCCGCACCAAGCGCCTCGACGCGCCCTTGCTGCCCACCGAGGAGTTCGAGCTGATCGGGCAGATCGGGCGCGGGGCGACGGGGCGGGTCTACGCCGTGCGCCAGAAGATGTTCGACCGCACCGTCGCGGCGAAGGTCCTGCGCAACCAGCCCGCGTTGGGCGACGAAGACCGCCAGCGCTTCGTGCGCGAGGGCCAGCTCGCCTCGCGGATCCGCAGCCCCCACGTGGTCGAGGTCTACGACATTCGGCTGGCCTACGGGCGGGTCGTGTTGCTCATGGAGCTCGTCGACGGCCCGTCGCTCCTCGACCGCCTGCAGAGCGGGCCGATCGAGGTGTCGGAGGTGCTGCGGATCGGGCAGCAGGTCGCGCTCGGCCTGGCCGCGGCGCATGAAGCCGGGGTGATCCACCGCGACGTCAAGCCGGCGAACATCCTGCTCTCGCCGCAGGGGGTCGCCAAGGTCAGCGACTTCGGGATCGCCAAGGACCTGCAGCAGAGCGCCGAGTCCTTGACTCGCCTGGGCGAAGGGCTGGGGACCCTGGCCTACGTGTCGCCCGAGCAGGCCCTCGAGGCGAAGAAGGTCGACACGCGCACCGACATCTACGGGCTCGGCGCCACGCTCTACCACGCGCTGGCAGGGGCCCCGCCGTTCACCCCGACCAGCGCGCGGGTCCTGATCGAGATCATGCACACCCCGGCTCCGCCGCTGCGCAGCCGTCGGCCCCATGTCCCCAAGCCGGTGGCGGCGCTGATCCACCGGATGCTCGCCAAGGAGCCCGACCAGCGCCCGGCGAGCGCGACCGAGGTCGCGCAGGAGCTGGCCGCGCTGCGGGCCGCGCTCTATTCCGATGGCGCCGACCCGAACGCCTACGACACCTCGGAGGACCGGATCGAACCCGACACGGACCCGGCTCGGTGACCCTGCGGTGACCGGCGTCTTGCATGCTCCCGTGATTGCCCCGAGTCCTCCTGCGTTGAGGGAGCCCCGCGTGTCTCGAACTCGGTCGATTGCGTTCGCCCTCTGCGCCGGCGCCGCCTGCGGAGCGCCGGGTTGGGGTCGACCGGAGGCAGCCGCCGAGGCAGGCCTCTACCTCCTCCTCGCCCTCACGCTGGCGATCGCCGCCCCGGCGTGGGCGCGAGGCGGCGTCGAGCGCGCCACAGGAGCGCTGACCTGCGTCGCGCTCATCGTGGGCGCGGGCGGTCTGGCCGGGGCCCTCGGCGGCGGGGTGCACCCGCTCGCGCTGCTCTGGCTGCTCTGCTTCGGTCTGGCCCTGGTGGGGCTCACCCGGGCGCTCCCCGGAGCGCGGGGGCAGGTCCTCGCGAGCGCAGGCGGGCTGGGCCTCCTCGGCTGGCCGTACCTTGGTGTAGGCGACCTCTGCGCCCCCGACGTCGCCCTCGCGGCGGCGGTGCGCTCGCCCCTCGCGGTGCTGGGCGGGAGCTTCGCGGACTTCGACGTGCTCCGCGGCTCGCTGTATGCAGAGTTCGGGCCCGCCCAGCAAGCGCCCTACGCCTACCTCTCCCCGAGCGCGGCCCTGGGCTGGGTGGCGGGGGCCGCGGGCCTGGCGTGGGCGCTCAGCGCGTTGGCGGCGGCTTGGCGGCGACGTGGCTCAGCGGCGCGCCCCGCTCCGCGCGCGGCGACCCTCCTCGCCGGGATCGCGCTCGTCGCGGCCGGCCAGGGAGGCGCCCAGGAGATCTTCACCCCGAGCCCGGGGGCGAGCGGGCCCGTGATCGGAGACCTCAGCACGCGCGTTCAGCTGGGCTACTACGTCCCCGCCTTGGCCGGGAGCGTGCGCGTCGACGGCAAGAACGGGTTCAGGGGCTCCAAGATCTCCTTCAACCGCACCATGGACCTGGACCCGCTGTTCGTCATGCCGACCTTCGAGGTGAACCTCGGCTGGCAGAACGGCGGCCGGCTGTGGGTGCAGTATCTGGAGGGGGCGTGGAGCGGCGAGAACCAGCTCACGCGGAACCTGTTCTTCGAAGAGCAGATCTACCCCGGCGGCGCGATCCTCGACTCGACCTACAAGTACCGCACGATCGCCCTCGGCGGTGAGCTGCACATTCCGGTCGCGGATTGGATCCTGCTGCGGATCACCACGGTGCAGCGCTACGTGAAGCACGAGGTCCGCGTCCGCGGCTTCAACGGCGGGGCGGACTTCCGCACGTCGCGCGACACCCTCGAGACCTTCGTGCCCACGATCGGCGCCGGGGTCGACGTGTTCGTGTGGGGGGTGATCACCGCCTACGCCGACATGCAGTGGCTCGACTTTCGCACGAACCTCTTCGGCGGAGACGAGAACAAGTACGAAGTCCGCTACCGCGAGTGGAAGGTCGGCGTGCGCCTCGAGCTGATCGAGCACGCGCACATCCTCGGCGAGTGGTATTCCCTGGAGCACGCGTTCACCCGGGGCGACTCGTCGCAGAGCGAGCGCTACCAACAAGACCTCAACGGCGTGCGGATTCAGGTCGCGATCCTGTTCTGACACCGCTTGCGGGCCACCTCCGCGATCGCCACGATCGAGCATGCGCGAGCGGATCGGGCCGTATCGGATCCAGCGGGAGCTGGGCCGCGGGGGCATGGGGGTGGTCTACGCGGCCGTCGACCCGGCGGGGCGCGAGGTCGCGCTCAAGGTCCTGCCCACCCGCGGCGCGGACCCCGCGCGCCTCGAGCGCTTCAAGCTCGAGTGCGAGGCCCTGGGGCGGCTCTCACACCCCAACGTGATCGGGGTGCACTCCGCGGGCGAGGCCGACGGCTACGTCTTCTACACCATGGCCCTGGTCGCCGGGGGCTCACTCGCCGAGCGCGTGGCCCAGCGGGGACCCCTGGGCCCCGCGGCGACGGTCGCGCTGGGGATCGCGCTCTGCGACGCCCTCGAGGCCGCCCACGGGATCGGGGTCTTGCACCGTGACCTCAAGCCCGAGAACGTGTTGTTCGGGCCGCAGGACCAGCCGCTGCTCGCGGACTTCGGGCTGGCGCGATCCATGCTCGCCGACGCCGAGCTGACGCGCAGCGGCGCGTTCCTCGGCACGCCGGGCTACATGGCGCCCGAGCAGGCGCGCGGGGACCGCCACGGCCAAGGGTCGCCTACCGACGTCTACGGGCTCGGGGGCACGCTCTACTTCGCGCTGACCGGTCAGCCGCCGATTCAGGGCGAGAGCCTGGCGCAGCTCTTGCTCAACACCCAGGAGCAGTCGCCGCAGCGCCCCTCGAAGCTCAACCCCGCGGTGCCGCCGGGCCTCGACGCCGTCTGCCTGCGCTGCCTGAGCAAGGACCCTCAACAGCGCTTCCCGACGCCAGCCGCCCTGAGGGGGGCCCTCGCAGCGGCCCTCGCCGCGGGCGGGACTGGGCGTGGGCGGCGGGGGATGCTGGCCGCCGGCGCCGCGTCGCTCCTCGCGCTCGCGGCGGTCCTGGTCGCTCACTTCGCCTCAGGGCCTCGCGCTCAGCGGTCGCCGGACGCCGGGTCGCCGGCGCCGAGCATGGACGCCGCGCCCGGGAGTCAGGCGACGAACGACGCTCTTGAAGGGGGCGAGGTCCCCAGGCCGAGGGGCTACGGTCCGGTGCCCTGGGAGCGCGCAGGGCTGCCCGAGCTGGCGCTGAACGCCGCCGAGGCGATTCGAGCCGGTCGCGAGGCGAGGGTCGCCGGCGACTGGGCGCTCGCCGCGCAGATGTTCGAGCACGCCAAGCGGCGAGGCGCCGAGCGAGGTGTCGAGTTCGCCGCCGAATACGCCGAGGTCGCGAGCGCGCGCATGCAGGAGCTTCAATACGCGGGGTGGTGGGACGAGGCGGTCCAATGGGCGCGGAGGATCAGCGCGGTCGCGGACCCTCACTGCGAGCGCGAGTCCTTCGACCTGGAGCAGCTCGCGCGCGCGGGCAGATTCCAGCTGCCCTACGCCAACGCGCACTTCGTGCTCGCCGAGGTTCACTGCGAAGCGCGACGCTACCCAGAGGCCCTGGCCGAGCTCGTGCGCGTCGGCCGGGCCACCCCCGACAGCGGGCGGCTGCATCACCTGGCGGCCAAGGCCTACCTCGGGCAGGGCGACCTGGAGAGCGCGGCTCGCGAGGTCCAGGCCTGTTGCCTCGAGCCGCCGCGCGACGACCCCAGCACGGGTCACCTGCCCGAGGCGCGCATGGCGTATGCGGAGGCGCTGCTGGCGCGGGGAGACGTGGAGGGCGCCCGCCCACACCTCGAGTTCGCGCGGGGCGCCGTCTCCGAGTTCCATCGCTTTCGGGCTGGCTGCCTGCTCGACCCGGCGGGCCAGACCAAGGCAGCGGAGCTCGTGGCGAGCTACGACCCTCGTGGACTCGAGCCCGAGCTGCACCTGCGCGCGGCCGCCGCCTTCTGGCGTCTCGACCGCTGGGAGGGAGCCGAGCGCGCCGGCGTGCGCGCGACGCGCTTGGCGCCGCGGTCGGCGCGCGCCTGGGCGCAGCTCGCCGCCTACCGGGTCCAGCGGGGCTGGGGCGGCGCGGCGGCGGTGGAGGCTGCGCAGCGACTGCAAGCGCTCCCCGGCCAGCGCGCGCTAGGGCTCGCCTACGCCGCCTGCGGCTACGGCATGGAAGCTCGTTACGAAGAGGCCGCGGCCGCGGGCCGCGAGGCCCTCGCGCTGGAGCCGGGGCTGATCCTCACGACGCCCTTGGGGCAAGCGCTGGGCCGTGCCCTCGTGGAGGTCGGAGAGCTCGCCGAGGCGGAGCGCGTGGAGGGACTCCTGCGCGCGGGGCCGACCTATCGGCAAGCCCAGGCGCAGGAGCTCTTCGGGTTCATCGACCGCGCGCGGAGGGAGTGAGCTCCCACCGCGCGCCGCCGATCCGCCTCAGCGCCCTTCGGGGGCGCTCGAGAAGGTGTGGCTCGAGCGGTAGGCGTCCCAGTCGGTCACGGTGCCCGGGGTCGCGAACTCGCCCTGCTGCTTGGCGTTGAGCAGCACGATCACCCGCTTGCGGGTGGCCTCGGCCACGGCGCGCTTGGTGAGCTCGAGCACCTGCTCCTTGGTCAGGCTGCGCAAGACCTCGATCTCGCGCTCGATCCAGGCGAAGTCTTGCTCCTTCTCGAAGGCGCTGAGGTAGAACAGCCCGGCCTTCTGCGCGATCGACTTGGGCTTCTTCTCCCGGTCGTCGATCAGGCTCGCGCGGATCGCCTCGAAGTCCTCGTCGCCGAGGCTCGCGATCAGCTCGGGGAAGGTGTCGATGCAGGCGGTCGCGCGCTGGAGCAGGTCCTCGGCGTCGTGGGTCCCGGATTGAATGATGAACACCAGGTTCTGCACGTTCTTGCGGTTGAATCCGCCCGAGAACACGATGTAGCCCAGCTTCTGCTTGGTGCGCATCTCGGTGTAGAACGCGCTCTCGACCGCGCGCGCCAGGGCGCTGGCCGCCATGCGGGTCTGGACGTCAGCGGCGCCGACCTCGTAGTCGAGGCGCAGGCAGGCGTTGTTGGTCGCGCCGACCGCCTTGAGCACCACGTCGCCGGGCTCCTCGAGGGTCAGGACCTCGTCTTCGTGGGCCTGCTCGGCGGGGAAGGCCGCGGAGCCCAGCGCCTCGCGGAACTTGGCCACGGTCGCCTGCGCCTGGGCGCCGGTGAGGTTGCCCGCGCAGAGCCCCTCGATGTGCGTCTTGGCGAAGAGCGCCTTGGCGTGCGCGCGCACGTCGTCGAGGGTCGCGGCCTCGACCGCGGCGAGCTGGTCTTCGGGGGTGACGTAGACCTTGTAGGTCAGCTTGCGGTTGAGCTGCTGGGCCACGGTGTAGGCCTGGCCGAGGGGGAAGTTCCTCAGGCCCTGGGCCATGCGCTCGCGCACGAGGGCGAAGGCCTCGGGGTCGAGGTCCTTGCTCAGGGCGTCGGCCACGAGCTCGAGCATCTTGAACGCCGAGTCGGAGTAGCCCGAGACGCTCACCAGCAGACCTTGGTTGGTGGGCGAGAGCGACATGTTCAGGCCGGCGACGAGGGCGGGGTAGGAGAGCGCGTTGAGCTGCTCCTGGATCACGGACGAATAGAGCCCGGTCAGCGCCGCGTTCTTCGCTGAGCCGTAGGCCGCCGGCGAGAGCACGTGCAGCTGCAGCGCGACCTTGGGGCGCTTGAACTCGGTGTCCTGGGCGTACCACAGGGTGACCCCAGGGTCGCTCTGGATCAGCACCGGCTGCTCGGGGACGAGGGAGACGTCCTTGGGCACGAAGGGGTTCGGGGGCGGGAGGTGCAGCTCCGCGGGGATCTCGCCCTCGAGCAGCGACTCGAAGTCCTCGCCTTCTTCGACGCGGAACGAGTATTGGGTGCCGTAGTACGGCTCCTCGGCGTCGGTCTCGAGCCCCTTGGCCACGAGGAACACCAACGCGTTCTTGGGCTGCAGGGCGCCGACCAGCGCCTTGTAGGCCGCGGGGTCGGGCTCCTCGAAGGTCACCGGGATCTTCTCGGCGAGCTCGAGGCCATACTCGAGGGCGTTGTTGGCGAGGTCGATCGCGGCCTGGGTGCCCTCGGGCTTGGCCGAGTACTTCTCTTGGAGCGTGCTCAGGGTGCGCATTTCCTCCCACACGTGGCGGGGGAACTCCGAGCTCTGCAGCATGCGGGTGTAGGCGAAGCAGAGCTCGAGCACGGTCCGCCACTGCTCGAGGCCCTTCGGGGTCAGGCCGACCGTGACCCCGCAGGAGCTGTAGTAGCGGGTGTCTTGGATCCCCGCGCTGAGCGAGGTCGCGAGCCCGAGGCCCTTGAGGTAGAGCAGCAGGCTGCCCTCGCCCTCGTCGCCCATGGTCATGCCGACCAGGCTCCCGAGCTTCTGCAGCGCGGTGGGGTGCTGGTTGGGGACCTCGAAGTAGATCCGCAGCTCGCGCATGTCCTTGACCGGCGCGACCTGCAGCAGGCGCAGGCCCTCGACTTCGGCGAGGATGTCGTCGGACGCGGTCCAGGGCTGAGGCGCTTCGTGCTGTACGTCGGCGAAGCGCTCGCGGACGAGCTTCTCGAGCCCGTCGAGGCTCTCCTTGCCGACCACGGCCAGGGTCATGTTGCTCGCCTGGTAGTAGTCGTTGAAGAACTTCCGCAGCGTCTCCTCCTTGACCTCGGCGAGGGTGTTCTTGTCGCCGGTCGAGAACGAGTTGGCGGGGTGCTCGGGGCGCAGGTTCGAGCGCTGCAGCTGCTGCAAGCGCCAGGTGTCGTCTTCGAGGTTCTTCGAGTGCTCGCTGTTGACGGCCATCATTTCGCGCTGGGCGTGGGTGTAGTCGAGCGTCGGCGCGACGAAGAACTGCGCGAAGCGGTCGAGGGCCTCGGGCAGCGCGTCATGGCTGACCTCGAAGTGGTAGTTGGTGTGGTCGCCCGCGGTGTAGGCGTTCGACATGCCGCCCCGCGACTGGAGGAAGTCGCTGTAGGCGTTGAGCTCGGGGTACTTCTTGGTCGAGAGGAAGAGCATGTGCTCGAGGAAGTGCGCCAGCCCGGCGGCGCCTTCGGGGTCGGCGTTGGCGCCGATCCCCACGGCCATGGAGGCCGAGGAGACGTTGACGCTGGGGTCCGAGGCGAGCACGACCCGCAGGCCGTTTTCGAGGGTCAGTTTGCGGAAGGACCGCGTGTCGTCCGCGGTGACGCTGGCGGCCAGGATCAAGGCCACGCACAGCGCATACGAGAAGGGTTTCATGTCGCCTCCAGGGGGTGAGAGCGCGGATTCTGCCACGCCCCAGGCGCCGTGCCACCCACGATCTGGAGCGGGCGCGGATTCCCGGCGCCGCCCGGCAAACGTCGGGCGGCGCGCCCCCGGGCCTGTAGCATGCGCGCATGTCGCTCAATCACGGCTCCCGCGCGCGCCTGACGCGCTACACCCTCGACGAGTTCCCTGCGGACACGCTGCGCGACGCGCTGGGACGCACGCTCTGTGAGGCCGAGTGCCTGCCGCGCAAGGAGTTCTTCGAGGCCTGGGAGGTCGCGCGGCGGATTCGTCGGCGGTTCCGCGGCGGGCCCGTGCTCGAGGTCGCCGCCGGGCATGGGCTGCTGAGTCAAATCCTGCTGCTCCTCGACCGTACGAGCTCGCACGCGGTGTGCGTCGACAAGCGCCAGCCCGCCAGCTTCGCCCGCGTTCACGCAGCCCTCGTCGCCCGCTGGCCCCACCTCGCGGGGCGGGTGCGCTACCTCGAACAGAAGGCCCAGGAGGTGAGCGTCGAGCCGGGCGCGCTGGTCGCCTCCGTCCACGCCTGCGGCCGACTGACCGACCTGACCCTCGACCTGGCCCTCGCGGCCCAGGCGCGGGTGGCGGTGCTCCCCTGCTGTCAGAACACGAAGCGAGGTCCGACCGCCGGGCTGGAGGGCTGGCTCGAGCCCCAGCTGGCGGTCGACGTGACCCGCTTGTTTCGTCTACGCGCTGCGGGCTACCGCGTCGTGGCCCAGCAGATCCCGGCGGAGATCACACCGCAAAACCGGCTGCTCCTCGGTGAGCCCGCGGAGCGAGCCGGCCAGGGGGCGTAACACCGCTGGCCGCACTTCGCATTCACGAGCGGAGCGAGGGGTGGGAAGTGCGGGCTAGGGCGGGCTAGGGCTGCGGTCGAGCGCGGACGCAGGCGTGGGCGACCTGGCCGAGGAGCCAGGGCGCGAGGCTGAATCCCGCGACCATGAGCCACCCCTGGGCGCCGATCTGGACGACGCCGAGGACCTTCGCCAGGGGATCGATCCAGGCGGCGGTCAACAGGAGCAGGGTGCACCAGGCGAGCGCACCCCAGACGTGGGGGTTCCGGACCACGTCGTTGCCCCAGAAGCTCGAGCCGCGCTGGCGCATGTTGAACACGTGCCAGAGCTGGGCGAAGCCCAGGGTCAAGAAGGAGACCGAGACGGCGGCCTCGGGCGGGAGCGCGAGCCCGTGCAGCGCCAGCGCAAGCGCGCCGAGCACGCTGCCGGTGATCACGGCTCCGTAGATCGCCACCCCGATCCAGTGAGCGCGGGTCACGAAGGGCTCCTGGGGGTCGCGCGGCGGGCGGTGGAGGGTCCCGGGGTCGCCTTCGCCGAAGCCGAGGGCGAGGGCTGGGAACACGTCGGTCACCAGGTTCAGGAACAGGATCTGCAGGGGCAGGAGCGGGAGCGGGAGCCCGACCAGCGAGGCCCCTGCGATCACCATGATCTCGGCGAGGTTGCACGAGAGCAGGTAGAGCACGAACTTGCGGATGTTCTCGAAGATCACCCGACCCTGGCGAATCGCGACCACGATGGACTCGAAGGAGTCGTCGCGGAGCACCATGTCCGCCGCCTCCCGGGCCACCTGGGTCCCGCGCTGGCCCATGGCCACGCCGATCTCGGCTCTGCGCAGGGCCGGAGCGTCGTTGACGCCGTCGCCGGTCATGGCCACGACCTCGCCCGCCCGCTGAAAGGCCTCGACCAGCGACAGCTTCTGCGCGGGGTCGACGCGCGCGAAGACCGCGACCTTGCGCAGCTGCTGGGGGTCGTTCAAGGCCCCCTCGATCTCCCGCCCGCTGAGCACCAGCGGCTCCGGGTCTTCGGTCAGCCCGGCCGCGACCGCGATGGTGCGGGCGGTGGCGGCCTGGTCGCCGGTGGCCATGACGACCCGGATCCCAGCGCCCCGGCAGGCCTCGACCGAAGCTCGGATCCCCGCCCGCGCGGGGTCCTGGAGCCCGACGAGGCCGACGAAGGTCAAGCCCTCGTAGGTCGCCGCGGCGGGCTCGGTGGGGCGCTTGACCGCCAGGGCCAGCACGCGCAGGCCCTGTTCGGCGAGGGACGTGTCGTGCTCGTGCCACCAGCGACGCCGCTCGGGGGTCAGCTCGACCTCCCCGCCCGCGCGCAGCTCATGGGTCGCCGCGGCCAGCACCGCTTCCGGGGCGCCTTTGACCGCGACCCGCAGCCCGTCAGGGCCCTCGTGGTGGGTCGCCATCATCTTGAGCTCGGGGTCGAAGGCGTCCTCGCGAACCTCGGGCTCCTGCGCGAGGAGCTGCTCGCGGCGGATCCCCGCCTGGGCGGCGGCCCGCAGGAGCGCGACCTCGAGCGGGTCGCCGAGCCCTTCGCTCGGGTCGGCGCCCTCGCTGGGGAGGGTCGCGTGGTTGCAGAGCGCGGCGACCTCGAGCGCGCTGCGCAGCGCCGGGTTCGCGTCGAGGGCCTGGGGCCCGCCCGCGCCGGGGTCCAAGGCCTCGCCGTCGCCCAGCCGGAGCTCGGTCACGGTCATGCGGTTCTCGGTGAGCGTCCCGGTCTTGTCGGTGAGGATCACCGTCGTCGCGCCCAGGGTCTCGACCGCCGAGAGCTTGCGGATCAACACGTTACGCTGGGCGAGGCGCCACATGCCGCGCGCGAGGGCCATGGTCGCCACCACCGGCAGGCCTTCGGGCACCGCCGCCACCGCGAGGGCGATCCCGGTCTCGATCGTGAGCCGCGGGTCTTGGCCCGAGAGGAGCCCGCCCACGGTCACGAGCGTGGCGATCGCGAGCGCGACCACGATCAGGCGCCGACCGAGGCGCTCGAGGCGGACCTCGAGCGGGGTCTCCTGGTCGACGGCCTCGGCGACCAGGGCCGCGATCTTGCCGAGCTCGGTCTGCATTCCGGTCGTGACGACCACAACGCGCGCGTAGCCTCGGGTCAGCGCGGTGCCCTTGTGGAGCATGTTCTGACGGTCAGCGAGGAGGGTCTCGGCGGGGAGGGGGGCGGTGTGCTTGCTGACCGGGAGCGACTCGCCGGTGAGCACCGACTCGTCCGCGCCGACCTGCGAGCCTTCGACGAGGCGCAGGTCGGCGGTGACCACGTCGCCGCCCTCGAGGATCAAGACGTCGCCGGGGACGAGATCCTGGGCGGGGACGGTCTGCTCCTTGCCGTCGCGGAGGACCCGGGTCAAGACGACGTTGAGCTCGGAGAGCGCCTCCATGGAGCGCACCGCGCGCAGCTCGGTGAAGAACCCGATCGCCCCGTTGATCACCAGCGCCGCGGCGATCGCCGTCGCCTCGACCCACTCGCCGAAGAGCGCCGAGACGACGCTCGCCGCGAGGAGCAGGAGGATGATCAGGCTCTTGACCTGGTTCAGCAGCAGGCGCCACAGGCTCGTGCGCTCCACCCGGCGCAGGAGGTTCGGGCCGTGTTCGAGCAGTCTGCGGCGCACCTCCGTGGGCAGCAGGCCACGCTCGAGGTCCCCCTCGAGATGTTCGCCGACCTGCGCTGCCTCCAGCGCCCAGGCCTGAAGCTCCGACTCGTTCTCGGCTGACATTGGGCCTTACTCTACGGAATCGGCGAGCCCGAACAACGCGCCAGGCTACCGCGCCGAGGTGCGGATCGGGCGCCCTGCTCGGATCAACGGCCCTCGACCAGCGCGCGCACGGCCTGAATGTCGTTCCGGTCGACGGCCCCGAGCAGCTCGCCCTCGGGTCCATAGACCCGAAGGTACGGCAGGCCCGGGAGCTCGTAGACTTCCGTCGCCTGCTTGGCGACGGGGGTCTTCCAGTCGACGATGTCGACCTTGCGAATCGCGACGTCTTCGCGCTCGAGGGCCAGGCGCTCGAGCTCCTTGCCCAGGATCGAGCACGGACCGCACCAGTCGGCGTAGAAGTCCACGACAGTGAACTTGCCCGCGACCAGGTGCTGCTCGAGGTCCACGGCCTCGCCGTGGCTGATCGTCTCGACGTCGACCCGCGCCCGCTCCTCGGGGGTCAGGGGCTCGGGCTCGGGGGCCGCCGCTTGGCTCCCGATCGAGGGGAGGAAGTTGCCGCCGGATTCGTCGCTCTGGACGCGGACTGCCTGGAGCAACTCCTCCTCGGTGACCCGCGCGGGGTCATGGACGACGTGGAACTCCTTGGCGTCGTAGCGCATGCTGACCGATCGAACTCCGGCGAGGCCTTCCAGGACTCGTGCGAGGGGCGTCCCTCAGCCGACGGGTCAGGTCATGCCCTCGACGTGCACGATGGTCGTGCGCAGCGCGGAGTCCGCGCTGGGCGCCGTATGGCAGCCAACCCACAGCAGGCAGGTTGCGAGGGCGATCGGGACGATGCGGTCTATGGGGCCTCCTGCTCCGAGTGTTTCACACGGTGGGCTCTTCGGGAATCACCGGTCCAAACGGGGTCCTATTGCGGGAGCTCCGCGAGCCACGCTTCCACCGTCTCGCGTTGGGGGCCCGGGGGCAGGCGGGTGCGCGCCTCCTCCAGGGCTCGCCGCGCCGCGTGGGCGTCGTCGAGGTCGCGGCACACGATCCCGAGGTTCGTGTAGACCCCTGGATCCTGAGCCCCCAGCTGCACCGCGCGCTCGAGGGAGCCGCGGGCCTCGCTCAGGCGCCCGAGCTGGGCCAAGGCGACGCCGTGGTTGGCCCAGGTCGTAGGCGGCGCTTGGGGGTCGAGCTGCAGGACCCGCGTCAGGTCCCCCAGCGCCTCCTGGGCCCGTCCGAGCTTGAGCAAGGCCGCGCCGCGTCCTTCGAGCGCGATCACGTTGTCGGGCTCGAGCCGCAGGCACGCCGAGTGGCTGGCCAGCGCCTCCTCGGTCCGCCCGAGCCGGCCGAGGGCTGCCCCCCGGTTGGCCATGGCCCCGGCGTCGTCCGGTCTCAGGCGCAAGCACTGAGCGTAGGCCTCCGCCGACTCCTCGAAGCGCCCGAAGTCCTGCAGGATTCGTCCGCGGTTGAAGTGGGCGTCCGCGAGGGTCGGGGCGAGCTGGACCGCGCGCTCGACGGCGGCGAGCGCGTCCTCTCCCCGTCCCAGCTTGCGCAGCACGTGGGAGAGGCTGAGCCAGGCGAGCGCGTGCTCGGGGTCGAGCTCGAGCGTTCGCTCGAGGTCCGCGCGGGCTTCGGCGAAGCGCCCCGCGGCCGACTTCAGCCGCGCGCTCAGCGCCCAAGCCTCGGCGTCGCGGCTCCCCGCGGCGAGGAGTTCGGCCAGGACGTCCAACGCTTGCTCCGCGCGGCCCGCGGCGGCGAGGGCGCGCGCCTCCACCAAGCCAGGCTCTGGGGTGACGGGCTTCGGCTGGGCCGGTGGCTCGGGCGTGGGGGCGGGGTCGTCTTGCGGCTGCTCCGGGACCGGCTGCGAGGCGGCCGGGGCGCGCGCGTTCTCGCGCAAGGCGACGCGCACCGCGTAGGCGCCGAGCAGAGCGACGACCGCGGTCGGCGCCAGGGCCAGGGCCCAGCTGCGGGCGCCGGCCGAGCTCGCCGCGCGCGGAGGGCCCTCCAGGGCCAGGGCCAGGGAGAGCGCCGTCGGGTAGCGCTGGCTTGGGTCGTCACGGAGGCAGCGCATGCACACGGCGTCGAGCCAGGGCGGAATCCCTGGGCGCAGCCGCGACGGGGGCACGATCGGCGCCTCCAGCGCCTCGAGGGTCAGCAGGCTCGGCCGCGGGGGCCCCCCGCAGAGGCAGGTGTAGAGGATCCCGCCGAGCCCGTAGACGTCGCTCGTCGGTCCGGTGGCCTCGCGCTCTCCCAGGGCTTGCTCCGGCGACCAGTAGCCCGGAGTCCCCACGTAGCCGCCGGTGCGAGTCAGCCGCTCGGTGCCCGGGTCGAGGTCGCGGGTGAGGCCAAAGTCGGTGAGGTAGGCGCGCTCGTCGACGTCGAGCAGGACGTTGGCGGGCTTGAGGTCGCGGTGCAGCAGGCCCAGATCGTGCGCGTGCTGTACCGCGCGCGCGAGGTCTCCCACGAGCCGGGTGGCGAGCGCCGGGGCCAGCGGTCCCCGTTCGCGGAGGCGGTCTTCGAGGGAGGTTCCCTCGACGTAGTCCATGACCAGGTAGGGGCAGCCCTCATGGCTCCCCGCTCCGCGGAGGCGCACGATCCCGGGGTGCCGCAGCGCCTGCAGCGCCTGGACCTCGCGCTGGAAGCGCGCCTTCGCGCGGGGGTCGGAGAGCGGCTTGAGGTTCAGCTTGAGCGCGACGGGGACCTCGCCGGGTCGCTGCGCGAGGAACACCGCGCCCGCCCCGCCGCGTCCCAACTCGCGCAGAATCCGATAGCCGTCGATCTCGCTCACCCACGCAGAATAGCGCGGACTGCAGACCGCATGCCCACTTCCTCGGGCAGCGTGCGGCTGACGAACGGGGCGGGCCGCTCGGGTCAGCTGGCCTTCACCACCCGCCACAGCGCGTCGCAGAAGCGGTGCTCGTCGTCCCAGTGGCGCGCCTGGACGGCGAAGCCGGTCTCCTGAGCCATGCGCAGCACGTCCTCGTCGAGGTACTTGAACGAGTATTCGGTGTGCAGCGGCTCGAAGGGCTTGAAGGTGAACGAGCGCTCGAGCGCGTCGATCCGCACCTCCTGATAGCAGAGGCTGAGCAGGTAGCTCTCCATGGCCCCCGAGAACACGTTGTAGGTGCCGAAGTGCGCGAAGCGCTGGAGGTCGAAGTGTCCGCCCAGCTCGCGGTTGATCCGGGTCAGGAGGTTGAGGTTGAACCGCCGGGTCAGGCCTCGCGGGTCGTTGTAGGCCGCCAGCAGGACGTCGGGGTCCTTCTTGAGGTCGAACCCGATCAGGAGGCCGTCGTCGGCGAGCAGCGCGTTCCACAGCCGGCGCAGGAAGCGCGCCGCCCCGGCGCGGTCGAAGTTGCCGACGTTGCTGCCGAGGAACGCGACGAGGCTCGCGCGTCGGGGCGCTTGCTCCACCAACCACTCGATCCCGTGAAGGTACTCCGAGACCACCCCCTCGATCTCGAGGTCGGGGTAGCGCGCCTGCATGCGCTCGATCAAGTCGTCGAGCGCCGACTCGGAGACGTCGATCGGCACGTAGCGGCAGTCGAGGCCCAGGCGCTGGGCGGCGTCGAGCAGCAGCACCGTCTTGCGTCCGTCGCCGGCGCCGAGGTCGACGAGGTTGAACGGCGTCCCGCGAAAGGCGCTCACGAAGTCTTCGGCCTGGGCGCTGAGGATCTCGTGTTCCACCCGGGTCAGGTAGTAGGCCTCCTGATCGCAGATCTCGGCGAACAGCTCGGAGCCATGGGCGTCGTAGAACCAGCGCGAGGAGATCCGCTTGGGCCGCTCGGTGAGCCCCACCAACACGTCGGT
This sequence comes from Planctomycetota bacterium, assembly GCA_020425635.1. Lineage (GTDB taxonomy): Bacteria > Planctomycetota > J058 > J058 > J058 > JAGQRJ01. The sequence goes on from JAGQRJ010000219.1 coordinate 37,928, forward strand.
CGCGAACTCGCGTTCGGCGGAGCCGAGGGAGTGGGCGCGGAGGACGTGGTAGCGGCGCTTCATGAGAGTGCTCCTCACGTGAGACGATAGCGCACCCTCAGCCCCCTCGGCAGGATCATGACCCCGCTCTCCGCAGACGACGACGCCCTCGAGGCAGCCTACGCCAGGGTCCGCAGCCTGACGGCTGCGCTCTGTGCGCCCCTCGCCCCCGACGATTTCGGGGTTCAGCCGCGCGAGGAGGTGAGCCCTCCGAAGTGGCACCTGGCCCACACGACGTGGTACTTCGAGACCTTCGTCCTGGCCCACGCCGACCCTGCGTATGCACCCGCGCAGCCCACCTGGCAGGCGCTGTTCAACTCCTACTACCAGGGGGTCGGGACGCCCTACCCGCGGCCTCGCCGCGGGGCGCTCTCGCGACCGACCCTGAAGCAGGTGTGGGCCTACCGCGACGAGGTCGACGCGCGGATCGCTGCGCTGCTCGCGCGCGGCGAGCTGGACGAGGCGCTCCGCTTTCGCCTGACCCTGGGGCTGCACCACGAGCAGCAGCACCAGGAGCTGTTGCTCATGGACGTGAAGCAAATCCTGGGGACCAACCCCCTGCGCGCGCCCTACCGAGCGCTGTCAGCTCCCGCGGCCTCGGAGCCGCAGCCCCTCGAGTTCCTCGAGGTCCCTGGAGGCGAGGCGTGGATCGGGCACGCGGGCCCAGGCTTCCGCTTCGACAACGAGGCTCCGCGACACCCCGTGCGCCTGCTGCCCTACCGCTTGGCCAACCGCCTCGTGACCAACGCGGAGTTCCGCGCCTTCGTCGAGGACGGCGGCTATCGCCGCCCCGAGCTCTGGCTGGCCGACGGCTGGGCCACGATCGCGCGCGAGGACTGGAAGGCCCCCGGGCTGTGGGTCCCCGACGGAGACGGCTGGCAGGAATACACGCTGCACGGCCTCGCGCCCCTGCAGCCCACGGCGCCGGTCGCGCACGTGAGCTACTACGAGGCCAACGCCTACGCCTGTTGGGCTGGCGCGCGCCTCCCCACCGAGGCGGAGTGGGAGCACGCGGCGGGGGGAGTCCACGCTGACGCGCAGCTCCTGCGCGACGCCGAGGGGTGGCTGCACCCGCTCCCCGCCCGCGCAGGCCCGGGCCTGCTCCAGGCCCACGGCGGGCTGTGGGAGTGGACCCAGAGCAGCTACGCCCCCTACCCAGGCTTCCGCCCCTTCGCGGGCTCCCTCGGCGAATACAACGGCAAGTTCATGTGCAACCAGTTCGTGCTGCGCGGCGGCGCCTGCGTGACCCCTGCGGACCACCTCCGGCCGACCTACCGCAACTTCTACTACCCCCACGACCGCTGGCAGTTCGCCGGGATTCGCCTCGCCCGGGACTAGCCCGCAAATCTCACCACGAAGTGGTGAGTTTGCGGGGTAGCCGCCTGCGAAGCAGGCGGGCTGCGCCGGAGCGAGTCGGCGGCTCTGCCGCCGCGAGCGAGGCGCAAGCG
>JAGQRJ010000220.1 GCA_020425635.1 Planctomycetota bacterium
AGGTAGACGTCCACCCGCGCGTCGGCCCGCTGACCCCGACCGCCGCGCTCGACGCGCTGGCGGAGCATGAGGTCCCGCAGCTCCTCCTCGAGGGCGTCGACCCGCGCCCGAAGCGCACCGGACGCTGACCCGGGCGAACCACGCTCGGCTGCTTCGGCTGGCACCTCCTCTCCAAAAGAGTCGCCGAAGTAGCGCGCCAGGAACGCAAGGGCGCGGGTCTTCGCTTGTTCCTTGCCGACGCGAGCCACGATCCGGTCGAGCGCGTCGACGGCGCCCTCGGTCAGCTCGCTGGGCGTGTGCGTACCGGCGTGGAGGCCGACCGGGTTCGCGGCGGGGTCCGCGACCCAGTCACCTCGGAGGAGGTCGCCGCGGGCCGCGATCCGCGCAAGGCGGGCGGGCTCCTCCCCCTCGAAGGCCGGCTCCTCCTCGAAGTCGAAGCGGGCGACGACCGAGATCCCCAGGCTCCGGGGGTCCTCCTCCGCGCGGTCCATGAGGTAGACCGGGGCCGGGACGTCGAGGCCGTCAGGCCGGATCTTGTAGGCGCTGCGGTCGAAGGCGAAGTCACCCACCGCGCGCCACTCGGTGCTGACAGGCTGGTGGCACGCCCGGCAGACCGCGCAGTCCGCCTCGACGCCGCAGGCGCGGCAGAGCCAGAAGGGCTCGGGGCGAACGTTTTCCCAGCGGCCGAGGTGCCGGCCGAGGCCGTCGGAGCTCAGGTCGCCGTGGGTCCAGCGGCCGCGCAGCCCCTCGGCGTGCTCAGTCACCTGGTCGACGGTCTGGGCGTCGACCTCGAAGCCGTGCCCCTCAGCCGGCCCGGTCGTGATCAGGGAGACACCCGAGATCAGGCCGGGGTAGGAGCGGTCGACCCGCAGGCGGGAGGTGCGCTGGGGCTGCGCCTCCAGCCGGACGGGCTTCTTGTCGTGGTCGCGGTCAGCCATGGTTAGAACGCGTAGTGGAGGGCGAGGGCGAACGTGTCCTGACCGCTCCGGCTGGGGCGGCCCCGGTGGCCGAGGAAGGCGTCGTCGGCTGACGAGAAGTCGCGGCGGTACTCGACGCGCAGCGAGGCGTTCTTCGTGAAGTTGAGGGCGAGGGTCGTGGTCAGCTCGCCCAGCGCTTGGTCGATCCCGGTCCGCGAGCCGCCCTGGTCGCGCAGGTAGCTGCCGCGGAGCGAGGCGGTCAGGCGGTGGAAGCCCTCGCCCTCGACCTCGAACAGGCCCTGGCTGACGAGGACCGAGAACCCGCCGAACTTGTCGCCGCCGTCCTGGCCGTAGAGCAGGCTGGCGCGCAGCTCGGTGCTGAGGGTCGGCTGGTAGCGGGCGCCCAGCTCGAGAGCCCAGCGCTGCTTGTCCTCAGAGTGCGAGTAGCTGCCTGCGCTGTTCGAGCGCTCCTCGCCGACGATCCAGTTCAGGGAGAGCGCCAGGTCCTTGGCCTTCCACGTGAGCTGGCCGCCGAAGGTCTTCGTGTCGTTGTCGTCCTCGACGCGGTCCCACCCCTGGACGAGGTACTGCGTGTAGCGGAGCCCGCCGCCCAGGTCCATGCCGGCGCTGAGGCCGGTCACCGTCTTGGGCATAGCCAAGGCGAGCGGGGAGAGTGAGAAGTTGGGGTTCTTGTAGAGGTCCAGGCTCTCGACGCCGAACCAAGAGTGCTGGCGGCCGAGCCGCACCTGGAGCGGGTTATAGGGGGTCGGGAGCTGCAGGTCGACGTAGGCCTGGGGGACCGTGATCCCCCGGTCGCCCAGGGTCGGGTCCTGGAACACCTCCTCGACCATGCGCCCTGCGGCCACCTCGAAGCGGAAGCCGGCGTCGAATTCGTTCCGACCGCTCAGCGCGCGGGCCAGGCCGACCTTCGCGTAGGGGACGCCGAAGGCGTTGTGGTCGGGGTCGCTCAGCCGGAGGCGGTTGGCGCCCTTGCGCTGGTCGGGGTCAGCGAGGTTGTAGGTGAAGCTGGTCTGGACGTGGCCGTAGAGCCGGATCGAGCTGCCGAGGTCGACCCCGCGCTCGGCTCGGGAGCCGGTGACGACCACCTCCTCGAGGTCACCCAGGGACTCCTGGGCGAACGCCGGGGGGCTGGCCGCCAAGGCCATGACCAGCAGTCCCAGCGCTGCGGGGAGCCGCGCAGGGACGGGGTTGATACGGACAGGCTTCAGGACAGGGGGGCTGGAGTTCTTCATGCCCCCAAGGGTTCGCGCACGCGGGACGCGACACGCGACAGACCATGGTCAGGAAGCCCCCCAGATGGGCGTGCACCGCCAACGACAGATGAGTACGCTCGCAGAAGGACTGCACAAGGAGTGAGTGATGGGGGAAGCCAGGCGGCGGCGAGAGGCGGCTGAGCGGCGCAAGCAACAGAACCAGGTATTGCTGCGGCGCCTCGCCCTGCCAGGCAGCCTTGCCGTCGTCGC
>JAGQRJ010000221.1 GCA_020425635.1 Planctomycetota bacterium
ACGTGGAGGTCGCTGGCCGGCGCGCCGCGCAGCCTCCGCGGCGAGGCGGTGATTCCCGACCCTGGGTAAGGGGTACCCGTACCTTGGACGACGGGATATCTGAACCCCAACCACCTCCGGGAGTTGGTGGCCCCCCGACGGTGTCCGATTTTTCCAAGAGGCGGCGGTGGCGCGCGCTAGGATCTGCGTCGTGACCGACAGGAGAGCCACATGAGGTCCCCCCTTCCCCTCGCGGCCGTCGCCCTCTGGGGCGCGCTCGTCCCCGTCCTGGGCCAGGAGCCCTCGCCCAAGCAGGAGAAGCTCCTGGTCGTGGAGCGCGTGATCGACGCGCCGGTGGAGCGGGTATGGGCCGCGTTTACCGACCCCTCGGCCATGCGCGCCTGGCTGGCCCCTCACGTCGAGGTCGACCTGCGTATCGGCGGTGCGATGAGGACGAACTACGACGCCGAAGGTGAGATCGGGGACGCGAACACGATCGTGAACACGATCCTCTGCTACGACCCCCTGCGCATGCTCGCCCTGCAGAACACCAAGGCGCCCGCCGACTTTCCCTTCGCCAAGGGCACCGCGGGGACCTGGTCAGTGACCTACTTCACGGCCCTCGAGGACGGCCGGACTCGCGTCAAGATCGTGGGCCTCGGTTGGCCCGACGACGAAGAGGGCGCTCGCGCCTTCGCCTTCTTCGAGAAGGGCAACGCCTACAGCCTGGCCTTGCTGGCCAAGCACCTCGCGGGTGAGCAGGTGATCAAGCCTCGGAGCGACGGCGCGGACGTTCCCGCCGCTACCGTGGTCGCGCCCCGTCCGTAGGTGCGGGTCAGGGAGCCACGGTCGCGGTGGCGACCATTGGAGGACGGAGGCACGAGAACGCTCGCGACACTCGCTAGCAGGGCTTGAAGAGACCCTCCATTGACCCGCGCTATCGCGTTCGAGTACATGGGGGCGGGCGGCCGGACCGCTCTGGGTCAGGCTCGCTGGTGCTACTACGGGTGCGGGTGGTGGGGGACTAGCCGAGCAGGATCGGCTCTGTGGCCACATTGCAGTGGTGGAGCGTGCGCATGCTGTAGGCGCCGAGGGGGAACTCGACGTCGCGGTTGCCTGCGCGCCACTCGGCGAGGGCGGATCGGTAGGCTTCTCGCCAGGCCTTGAGGCCCCTGAGCAACGACTGGCGCTCACCGTCCTGGTTTCCGCTCGCGACCCGTGGGTTGCGGCCGAAGCTGGGGAAACTGTCTCCGGCTGAATCGCTCCAGGTTAGGGCGCGAATCTTGGCGGCGCCCAGAAAGCTCGTCTGGCCCTCGGCCCGGCGACGCGCGTGGATCTCCTCGACCTCGAGGTCGACGGCGATTCGTACGCGCCTCTTGAACGCCTCGCGGTCCTTGGGCTCGATTAGGAACGGGACCTTGATCTCAAGAGGCAGCTCGGCGGGGAGGGTGGTTCGCGGCTGGCGAATCCGCTCGCCCTCGGCGCGGGCGCGCTCTCGCGCGTGGAGCTGCTCGGCAACGGCACGACGGTAGGCGGAAGGGCTCTTAGCGCCGGGCGGGACCCAAAACTTGGGGGTCGTGGAGCCGAAGAGGGCGTACTCGGGGCGCTTCACGAGCTGGGTGCGAACCCCCATGTCCTCGGGGGTGGTGTGGAGCCCAGGCCAGGCCTCGGGAGAGGAGACCAGGCCGTCCTTCACGGGATTCGTGTAGAGGTAGACCAGCTCGCGGATCAGGGTCTCCTCGTCGTGGATCTCGACATTGCTGTAAGGCGCCGAGGACCACAGACGCTCACCGCGACCGTAGTGCGCGTTGAGCGCGCGGGAGGTCAGCAGGTTCAAGAGGCGAGTGAACTTGGGCAGCTCAGCCTTGGGGTCGCCGACCATGGCGTGGTAATGATTCGACAGCACGACCAACGCGTAGAGCTCGACCGAGGTCAGCTCGAGGGCGCGCGCGAGGGCGTAGGAGAAGATCTCCGTAGTCGCCTTGCAGGGCTTGAGGAAGAACCGCCGCTCGCTGCAGCGAGCGCTGACCATGTGGATCTGCTCGGGGAACACGCGCCGGGGATCGGGCATGGGGCCTCCGCAGGGAGGCAGGCACGAGGCGTTCCGAGGACCCAAGGCCTTGGGCCTCGGCGGCGGCCTTCAGGAGGAGTTCACCCCGGGTGAGCCAAGTGGGCAGAAGCTGCCCACTCGACTGTAGCGAGGACACGAAGCCGCGCGCGGTTGAGCGAGATCGGCACGCCTGACCAAAGAGCAGGCACGGCAGGGGCGAAGCCCGCGTGAGCGGAACGGGAACGGAACCAGTGGCCCCAGTTCGGCCCCCGCCCTCCCCTCAAACGCCAACAGGCGCCCCGAAGGGCGCCTGTCTAGGCTGCGACGTGGGGGTCGCGTGCGTCCGAAGCGGGCGAAGAGACTCGAACTCTCAACCCTCAGCTTGGGAAGCTGAATCCGCGAGTGGGGGGGGGTGGTATCAGACCCTGGGTAAGTGGTGTCAGCCCCGCGTCGCCTAGGCTTGCCCAGGTCAATGCTCCCGC
>JAGQRJ010000027.1 GCA_020425635.1 Planctomycetota bacterium
TGCGCGCTCTGGCGGCCGGCCACCTGCTCCGTGGCCGAAGCCCGCGCCCGCCTGCCGCGCCCCCCCGCGGCCGGCGAGCGCCCCCTGGTGGTGGTCTCCTTCGGCGGCTACGGCGACGTGCTCGACGTGCGCGACGCCGCCGCGGCCAACCCGGAGTTCGCGTTCCTCGGCTTCGGGGCCGGCGACCCGCCCCTGCCCGGCAACCTGCACCTGCTCCCCCACGACCACGGCTTGCCCCACCAGGACCTGGTCCTCGGCGCCGACTGCGTGCTGGCCAAGCCGGGCTACGGGACCGTCGCCGAGTGCTACGCCCGCCCGACGCCCATGGTCTACGTGGAGCCGAGCGGCGCGTTCCCCGAGCACCCGGAGCTGGTGAAGACGATCGCGCAGACCTTGCCCTCCGCGGCGCTCTCGCTCGCCGACTTCCGCGAAGGGCGCTGGGCGCCCGCGATCCACGAGGCGCTGCGCGCGAGCGGCCCTCCGCCCCCGCCCAACGCCGCGGCCGAGGCGGCCGCCTGGCTGCGTGCCCACTACGAGGCCGCTTAGCCGGCATTCTCGGCCTGCGAGGCCGCCTGCCTGGGTATCATGCCGCGCTCGGGAAGGAGATCGCATGTCTGTGGAGCCCTACGGGCGTCGTCGCTGGCGCTGGCTGCTGGTCGCGGGCGCCCCCCTGCTGGCGGTGACCTGGTTCGCCCTCGCCCCGCGTCGGGTCGACCTGTGGGTCACCAACGGGCGCCCGCTCCCGATCGAGGTCCGCGTGGGGGCCACCCCGCACCGACTCGAGCCCCACCAGACCCTGCACCTGAGGGTCCCCGCCGGCTACCGGCCCCTGGCGGGTCCGGGCGGCGTCGTGCGCGCAGACCTCACCGCGAGCTCGATCGGTCCTCGCCGCGCCTACGTGTGGAACGTCGACGAGCAGGCGAGCTACTGGATCGTCGCGCGCGGCTACGGCGAACGGACCGACCCCCGCCCCGAGCCGTTCTCCGCGCCGGGGACGGTGTTCCCCCTGCCCGCAGACTTCGTCCCGACCGTCGACGAGCCGCTCCCCGAAGAGGTGCGTGTGAAGCGCGGCCAGTCGGGCGCCGTGCGCCGCGCGCTGTGGACCGAACACTACGCCGCCGCCGCCGAGCCCGCGACCCTGCAGCTGATCGTCGACAACACGGGCATGGCCGACCTCGAGCTGCAGATCGACGGTGAGCCGAAGGCCCGCGTGGCCCGCGAAGCGATCCACGTGGTCGACTCCCTCACCCCGGGCGAGCACACCTTCGTCGCGCTCGAGCGCGGCCCGAAAGGCGCCGCCGGGCGCCGCTTCGAGCACCGGGTGACCCTCGGCCCGGCGGCCTTCACGCCGCGGACCTTCGTGTGGGCCCCGGGCAACCCTGCGCCGTCGTACGCCCTCGTCGCCCAGAGCTACGGCGACGTGGACGAGTTGCCCCCCGTCGAGCCGTTCCAGGCGCCCGCGAGCTGGTTCGTGTTGCCAGCAGACGTCTACTCGGTCAACGCCTTCCCCGAGACCCTCGCCCCGCCCCCAGGCGCCAAGGGCGCGATCGCGCGTTCGCTGTGGACCCGGCGCGCCTTCGAGGACTACCGGCTGCGCCCCAAGCTCTCCAAGTGGACCGAGGGGATCAACCCCGTGCAAATGGGGGAGCTCGGCCAGCAGCTGCTCGAGAAGCAAGCCGCCGAGGCCGAGGCGGCGCGACTCGCCGAGGTCGAGCGCGAGCGCGAGCAGGCCGAGCGTGAACGCGAACACGAACACGAACACGAGCACGAGCACGAACTCGAGCAGGCCGAGCCGGGCGACCTCGACCCCGCGGAGCTCTTCCCGCCCCGGTAAGTCCTTTGATCCGGTGCGAGCGACGCGATCTGCGGAGACCGCGCGAGGTCCCGCCTCCTCCTGTGCACGGGCTGGATTGCTACGCGCGCCCTGCCGTGGCTATCATGAGCGTCTAGGAGCCGACCATGGCCAAGCGTTCTGCGGCCCGCGCGCGCCAATCCCCTGACGAAGACGAGTCGGACGACGAGTTCGCCTGGGAGACGCCGAAGAAGAAGTCGAAGCGCAGCAGCGCGGGAGGCTCCACCCGTCGCAGGAGCTCGGGGGCAGGCGAGAAGGCCGAGAAGTCTACGCGCGCCAAGTCCAAGCGCGCTTCGTCCTCGACCTCCGGGGCGCGCCCAGCCAAGAAGACGAGCAAGAAGTCGAGCAAGACCTCGGGCAGCGTGAGCGCCGGCGGCAGCAGCCGCAGCTCGGGCTCGAGGAAGGCCACCTCGGGACGCTCCAGCGGGTCGTCTTCGACCAGCGGTCGCCGCAGCCGCCGCTCGGCTCCGCCGCCGGCGAAGAAGGACAACACGGCCATGCTCGTGAGCGCGGTCACGATCCCGCTGCTGATCATCGTGGTGCTGTTCTTCGCGTTCAAGGGCGGCGGCGCCCCCGAGGCCCGCGACGACAGCCAGTCCCTCGAGGCGATCCGCGAGACCGCCAAGCAGGGCGAGGCCGCCTTCCACAAATGGAACCAAAACGAGGGCGACCAGGCGGCCTTCGACGAGGCCATGTCCAAGCTGCAGACCTCGGTCGACAAGCTGACCCAGATCCTCTACGACCCCAAGGGACCCTACGTGGACCCCCAGGACCCCGAGTACCTCAAGGGGGAGTTCGAAGGCTACGAGAAGGAGCTCCAGCACTGGGGCCAACTCGTGCACGACCTGCTCAAGCGCCGAAAGCGCTGAGGCAGGGGGGCCCGCGTGGGTGGAACGGCGCTCCTGCGGCAGCTCCCCAAGGTCGACGCGCTGCTCGCGCAGCCCGCGGTCGCCTCGCTCGCCGACGAACACGGCCGCGCTCGGGTCCTCGAGCTCCTGCGCCGGGACCTCGACGCCCTCCGCCACACGATCCTCGCGGGCCAACCCGTCGCGCCGCGTGAGCTCGAGCCCGAGGCGTGCGTGGCGCGCCTCGAGCGCGCCCTCGCGCAGCAGGCCGAGAGCAGCTACCCCGCCGTGCTCAACGCCACGGGGGTGATCCTGCACACCGGACTCGGCCGCGCCCCCCTCGCGGTGGAGGCCCAGACCGCGATCGCCGACGCCAGCCGCTACGCGCTGGTCGAGGTCGACCGCGCGTCCGGTGAGCGCGGACAGCGCGACCGCGCCTGCGCAGCGCTGCTGCGCGAGCTGACCGGCGCCGAAGACGCCTGCGTCGTCAACAACAACGCCGGCGCGACCCTGATCGCGCTCGCGGCCCTCGCCGCCGGCCGCCCGGTGATCGTCTCGCGCGGTCAGCTCGTCGAGATCGGCGGCTCCTACCGGATCCCCGACGTCATGGAGCAGAGCGGGGCGCGCCTGGTCGAGGTCGGGACCACCAACCGCACCCACCTCCGCGACTACTCGCGCGCCCTCGACGCGCACCCCGAGACCGCGCTCTTGCTCCGCGTGCACTGCTCGAACTTCCGCGTCGAGGGCTTCACCAAGGAGGTCGGGCTGGACGAGCTCGTTCGGCTCGGCCGCGAGCGCGGGGTCCAGGTCATGGACGACCTCGGCTCGGGCTGCTTCCTCGACCTCGAGGCCCTCGGGCTCCCGCCCGAGCCCGTGGTCTCCGCGAGCGTTCGCGCAGGCGCCAACGTGCTGACCTTCTCCGGCGACAAGCTCCTCGGCGGGCCCCAGGCCGGACTGATCGTGGGCGACGCCGAGACGGTCGGTCGGATCCGCGCGCACCCGCTGTATCGCGCGCTGCGCCCCGGCAAGCTGACCCTGGCCGGCCTCGAGGCCACCCTCAAGCTCTACCGTGACCCCGCGCGCGCCCGCGCGCGGATCCCCGCTCAGCGCATGATCCACGCCAGCCTGGAGAGCCTCCGCCCGCGCGCCCAGGCCCTGCTCACCCAGCTCAGCGCGCTCCCCGGATCGGCGGAGCTGATCGAGACCGCGTCGCGGATCGGCGGGGGGAGCTATGCCGTCGAGGCCTTGCCCAGCCTCGCGGTCGCCTACGCGCCCGCAGACGTCGAGGCGGGGGCCTTCGCCGCGCGCTTGCGCCGCGGCACCCCGGTGGTCTTCGCGCGCGTTCACGAGGGCCGGCTGCTCTTCGACCTGCGCACCCTGCTCGACGCCGACCAGGACGCGGCCCTCGCCGCCGCCGTGCGCGACGCCTGCGCCTAGCCCGCGAATCTCACCACCAAGGGTGAGTTGCGGGTTGGAGCCTCAGAAGCCGCTGAGGCCCGCGTAGAGGGCGCGCCCCACGCGGACGCAGGTGGAGCCCTCGGCGATCGCGACCTCGAGGTCTCCAGTCATGCCCATCGAGAGCTCGCCCAGGCCCGCGGGCAGCGCCTCCGCCAGGCGCCTGAAGTGGGGCCGCGCGTCCTCCGCGCTGCCCTCCGGCGGGAGGCCCATGAGTCCGCGGACGTCGATCCCCGGCAGCGCCTCCAGCGCACGCAGGAAGGCCGGGAGCTCGGTGAAGCCCAACCCGGAGCGGCCGTCGCTCGCGTGGAGCTGCACCTGCACGAAGCAGGGCAGCGGGCCCGCCGTGCGGCGCGCTGCGAGCAAGCGCGCGAGGTCGAGGCTGTCGAGGGAGTGCAGCACGCTGAGCACGTCGGCCACCTGCTTGGCCTTGTTGCGCTGCAGGTGCCCGATCATGTGCCAGCGCGGGGCAGGGTCGTGGTCGGCCAGGGCAGCGTGCAGCTCGAGCAAGTGCTGGACCCGGTTCTCCCCGAAGTCTCGCTGCCCGAGCTCGAGCAGGCCCGCCACCACCGCCGGCCCGCCGTACTTGCTGACCGCCACCAGCTGCACCGCGCCGGGGTCGCGCCCGACCGCCGCGCACGCGCGGGCGATCCGCGCGCGCACCGCGCCGAGGTTTTCGGCCAGCCGCGCCTTGTCGGCCGCGTCGAGGGGTGTCCACGCCGTCATGCCGGCACTCTACCCGAGCGCGTGACGATCCGACGGGGCCGAGGCCGAGACAGGACTCTCGGCGAGCGCTAGACTGCATGCATGAACCATCCGCACGCCACGCACATCAAGGTCGTCGCAATCATTCACCTGGTCCTCGGCGCCCTGGGCATGCTCGGCGCGATCGTGATCGGACTGTTCGTGCTCCTCGGCGCGGGCGCGGCGGCCGCCGCCGGCGGCGGAGATCCCGACGCGGCTGCCGCCGCCGGGATCCTCGGCGTGTTCGGCATGGTGATCGTGGTCGTGGTCGGCGTCATGGCGCTGCCCCAGCTGCTCGGAGGCTGGGGCCTCCTCAAGGGCAGAGGCTGGGCCAAGATCCTGATCTTGATCCTCTCGGCGTTCAGCCTGCTGAGCGTGCCGATCGGGACCGCGCTGGGGATCTACGGCTTTTGGGCGCTCCTGCACCACGACGCTGACGCAGCCCTCGCGAGCCTCGACCCCGACACCGCCCTCTACGGCTAGCAGCCCGTTGAAAGAGCCCTGGACTGCGTTGCTCGTCGGTCACAACCCCCACGGTTGCTGGACCTCCTCGCGCCTTGCCAGGGCTCCTTCAACAGGCTGCTAGCCCGGGCCGCTCGGCTCGCCCCCGCCCGGCTCCTGGACGTCGGCCTCGGGGTCGACCCGCGTCCAGCGGCCGGTGGTCGCGTCGAAGAACTTCATGGTCGCCTCGGTCTCGGCGTCCGCCTCCCCGGGCTCGTCGTCGATCAGGTCGCCCAGCTCCCCGGCGCTCTTGAGGATCTCGTCGAGGTGCACCCGGTCGAGTCGCCCGGTGTTGGCGATCATGCTCTGCTTGAGCTGGCCTTCGGCGCTCTCCTCGAGCGAGATCCCGTCTCGGGTGTCTTCCAGCGCGTCGCTGTCGCCCTCGACGTCGAGCGGGTCGACGTCCGCTGGCTCCTCGTCGCGCGTGTCCTCGAGGGTGTCCGGGTCGTAGATGATCTTGAGGGAGTCGACCTCGCGCGACTCCTCGAGCTCGTCGTCGGCCACGTCCACGACCTCACTCAGCTCGCGGATCGTCGAGTCGTCGACGGGGATCGCCTCGTCGGCGTCCTCGAGGAACTCGTCGCCGAGGTCCTCGGCGTTGAAGGAGATCCCGTTCTGGCTGGCGAGCAGGAGCCAGGCGTTGAAGGCCTCGAGCTCCTCGGGCTTGGCGAACACGAGCCCCTGAAAGGGCATCAGCCCCTGCGCGAAGGCGCGCGTGCTCGGAGGCACGAGCACCTCCGGGGGGACGCTGGCCACCACCTTGCGCACGAGGTGCACGTAGTTCTCGAGGGAGTGCGGCGCGAGCTTGAACTCTCCGTCGGACAGCTCGATCGTCCCGTCGGCGCCGACGGCGTCGACCCGCGCCCGATAGCGAACCCTCTGCCCAGGCTCGCACGCGCGGGCGTTGAGCGCCGCGCCAGAGGCCGCGTCGAGGCGCACCGTCGGCGCCCCTCCGGCGCGCTCGGCCAGCCACAGCCGCCCCTCTTCGACGGCCGTCACCCGACCGCTCCATTCGACGTAGCGCCCCAGGTGGACCGCCGGGTCCGCGCTCAGCTCGGCGAAGGTAGCCTTCGAGCGCTTGGACTTGGGGAGCGGCGGGAGGTCGAGCGCCGTGTAGACGCCGGGGTCGTCGTAGCTGAGCCGCCAGAGCTTGCCGCGCAGCCAGAGGTCGATCCCCATCCGGAGCACGACGCGCTCCCGCTCCTCGTAGACGTTGATCGCCTCGAGCAAGCGCCGGGTGTAGGGCGAGAGCGAGGCGACGTTGCCGCCGCGGCGGCGTGGGGGCAGGCCCTCGCGCTCTTCGCTCTCCGGGTCGACGCACAGCACGTGAGCGTGCAGGGCCTGCACCTCGGCCCAAGGCACGGGCTGAACGTGCTCCGCGTTCAGGAACGGCGCCACGACGAGGCTCTCGCCCTCGAGGGCCAGGTAGCCCACGCGCTTGGGGCGTCCTACCCGCCGAACCTGATCCTGGGGCACGCTGAAGGTCCCCACCCCCTGCCCTGCGAGCTCGCGTCCGACGCGCCGCGCGAGGGTCGCGGGGACGCCCTTGAGCAAGAACCCACCGCCGTAGCGCACCCTCTGGTTGGCCTCGGCCTGGGGCACCCCGAGGGCCTGAGCGACGACGTGCGCGACGCTGGCCCTGCGCTCGGGGTGCACCAAGGGCGTGGGCGAATCGACCAACAGGGCGTGCAGCTTGGCCTCGTTCATGGGCACGATCTTAACGCGCGAAGGGCCGGCTGGCTCCCCGGGGGAGCGACTCAGCTTCGGTAGAGCACGAGCACGAGCACGTCGTAGATCGCGTGGGTGTAGACCGCCACCGCGAAGCCGCGCCCCCAGAACAAGGCGCAGAACATGACCCCTGCCAAGAAGCGGTAGGCAAAGCTGTAGAGCGCAAACTGCTCGCTCCCCATGTAGTGGGCGAGCGAGAACAGCACCGAGCTCACCAGGCAGGCGATCAGGTAGGGGGCCGCCTTGTTCTCGGGCTTGAGCGTCCGCGCGATCAGCGCACCTCCCCCGGCGAACATGCCCAGGCGGAACACGAACTCCTCGTTGACCCCCGCCCCGAAGGACACGCAGATCCGCGCCAGGGGGCTGCTCGGAGTCTCCGCGGCCGCCAGGCTCTCGAACCCAGGCAGCAGGCGCAGGAGCCAGGTGATCGCGGTCCCGAGCAGGAGCGCGTAGACGAGGCTCTCGAGGGCCACCGGGAGCAGGATCTTGGGGTTGAAGCCGTGCTTGCGCTTGAGCGCGAACACGGCGACCACTCCACCCACGATCAAGGCGCCGTTGAACCACAGCAGCGCTTGCCAGCCGAACTGCCGCACCAGCAGCAAGGTCAAGTCTGCGCCGTTGGCCGTCTTGCCCTGGTAGAAGAACAGGCCAGCCTGATAGATCAGGAGCAAGGGGAGGGCCAGCACCAGGCCGTTGAGGAGGTCTCGGGACTGCTGCCAATACCCGCGCGGCGTGCTTTCGGCGTCTGCCATGGCTTGACCCTACCGCCTGGGTGTGCGGTCGTCCATTGGGGCGTTCCCCGCGGCGCGGAGGCAGGCTTCGAGGGCCGCGCGGTGCTTGGGGCTCGGGGAGAGCTCGAGCCCGCGCGCGCACGCTTCACGCGCCCGCCGCAGCGACCCGGCCTCGAGGCAAGCCTGCGCCAGGCTCAGCCACATGCCGACCGATTTGGGCTGTCGCGCCACACTGCGCTCGAGGAGCTCCACCGCGCGGGCGGCGTCGCCCCGCTTCAAGGCCGCCCGCCCCAGGAGCCCCAGGATCAAGGGGCTGTTGGGCGCGGCCTTCAGGGCCTGCTCCATGTCGCGCAGCCCCTGGACCTGCCCGTTCAGGTAGCGAGCGTAGCCGAGGTGCGCGAGGGCCTCCGGCCCTGCGCCAGGGATCTCCAAGGCGCGCTCGAGGTCCTCGAGCGCCCCCTGGGGATCGTTCGCCTCCAGGCGCGCCGCCCCGAGGTTCAGCCAGGCGAGCCCGCTCTCCGGGTGCGCGGCCACGGCGCGCTCGAGGACCTCGATCGCCGCCTCGGCCTCCCCGAGCCGGACCAGGATCGCGCCGAGGTTCGCTTGCCCGACGGCTTGCTGCGGGTCGACCCGCAGCCCGTGTTCGGTGTCGCGCCGCGCGGCCTCGAGGTCTCCCTGCACCATGTGGATCATGCCGCGGTTGATCAGGGCTTCGGGGTGGCCCGGCTCGAGCTGCAGCGCGCGCTCGAGGTCCTCGAGCGCGCCCGCCCAGTCGCTGCGAAGGAGCCGCAGCCGCGCGCGCAAGCGCCGCACGTCCGCGCGGTCGGGCTCCGCGGTGAGCGCCAGGTCGGCGAGCTCCTCGGCGCGAGCGTTTTGCTTGAGCAGCTCCAGGGCGCGAGCCTGAGGCGCGACCGCGTCCGAACACTCGGGGTCCAGTGCGCGAGCCTGGGTCAGGTCGGCGTTTGCCCCCGCGGCGTCGCCGAGCTCGAGGCGCGCGTGGCCTCGCCAGAGCCAGCTGCGGCTGTGGTCGCTGCGGCGGGCGAGCGCCTCGTCGAGGTCGTCGCGGGCCCCTTCGAAGTCCTTCGCGAGGAGGCGCGTCCGCCCGCGGTTCGTCCAGGACTCGGCGTCGCTCGGGTCGAGCACGAGCGCGCGCCCGAGCAAGCGCTCCGCGGCCTCCAGATCGCCGAGCCAGAGCGACGCCGTCCCCAGGGCGCGCAGGGTCTCGGCGTCTCCCGGCTCGATCTCGAGCGCGCGGCTCAGCCACCGCTTCGCCAGCCGGGCGTCCCCGGCGAGGATTCCGACCATGCCCAGGTTCTTCAGCGCCTGAGGGTCGCGTGGGTCCAGCTCGACCGCGTGCTCGAGGGCGGCCCGGGCCTCGGACACGCGCCCCTGGAACGCGAAGGTCGTCCCGCGCTTCGACCACACCCGCGCGTCGGCCGGGGCCCGCGCTTCGGCCTCGTCCAGGAGGGCGTGGACCCTGCTGTAGTCCTTGGCCTCGAACGCCCCGCGCGCCTGCTGCAAGACCTCCTCGAGCTCGGGATCGATCCCGGCCTTGGGCCGCGGCGGCGCGCCCGGCTCGGCGCTAAA
>JAGQRJ010000222.1 GCA_020425635.1 Planctomycetota bacterium
GACGGACGGGGCGGTGACGCCGGTGCCCGCGCCGGAGACGGACGGGGTGGTGACGCCCGAGCCTGCGCCGGAGACGGACGGGGTGGTGACGCCCGAGCCTGCGCCGGAGACGGACGGGGTCGTGACGCCCGAGCCCGAGCCTGCCCCGGCCAAGGGTGCCGCTCGCTGGTTCTAAGCCACTAGAGCCAAACCAACTACGCGCCTCCGTCGGGTATACTCCCGGCGGAGGCGCGAGCGTGGAACGGGACCTGCAAACGGCGCGCGAACGCGACCGGTTCCTGCGCAGCCTCGAGCGCGCAGGCCGGCAGGGGACTCCGGCGACGACGCCCCCCTCGACTCAGCCCTTGCCCGCGGCGACCCCAGGCGCCCACACCTCGGTGCACGCGATCCAACGGCTTCAGGACATGTCCGACTACCTCGTGGGGTTTGGGCTGATCCTCTTGACGCTGGCCTGCGCGACGGGGCTGCTGCTGGCCTTCGGCAGCGAGCTGGCCGGGATCTGGCGCGTGTTCGCCTTCCTCGCGAGCACGCTCACGGGGGTGTTCATGTACATCTTTCTCAAGTGCGTGGCCGACGCCATGCGCGCCCTGGCCGACGTCGGGGAGCTGGCGCGCTCCCTCGAGCACCGCCTCCACGCGATCCAAGAGCGCCTGGATCAGGACTTAGCCCCGATCGAGGAGGACCTCGCGTGATCTCCTCCGACCTGCACCTTGGGCCTAAACCCCGGCCGAGTACCGAGCGTTAGCTTCTAGCATGCGTCTTCCCCGTGACACCGCTGTGCACCCCGAGCAGGGCGCCGCCTTGATCCTGACCGTGTTGGTCCTCGCGGTCATGGTGATCCTCGTGGTTCAGTTCACGTTCTCGGTGCGGGTCGAGGCGCAGATCGTGCAAAACACCGAGGACGACACCGCGCTGGAGGTCGCCGCGCGCTCCGCGCTGCCCGTGCTCGAGGCGCTCTTCGCCGACGACCGCAAGAACGGAAACCCGGCGGGTCAGCTCGACACCCTGGCCGACATTTGGTGCGACCCCAACACCGAGGAGCAGCGCACCCTGCAGATCGGGCAGGTGCAGCTCACGCTGGAGGTCGAAGACCTCGAGCGTCGCTTCCCCCTGCTGTGGCTGGCCGACGAGGAGCGCGAGGAATACGCCAAGGTCGCGCTCAAGCGCCTGCTCGAGCTGCTCAAGCCCGTGGAGGGGCTCGACGCAGAGGGCACCGCGAACCTGATCAGCGACAAGGTCAAGGCGCTCGCGGCCAAGGGCGCAGGCGGGCAGACCACGCGCGGCTTGACCTCCCTCGAGCAGCTCCTCGAGGGCGGCGACCTCGACCGACAGGTGCTCTACGGGACCCCGGGCGACCCGCCGACCGAAGGCCTCGCGCCCTACGTGACCCTCTGGCCGATCGAGGCCGTCAACCTGAACACGGCCTTCGGCCCGGTGCTGGGGGCGCTGCTCCCCGAGAAGAACAACGACGCTCCCGAGCCGGTCAGCTTGTGGGAGAAGACCGACGAGCTGATCGAGGCGATCCGCCGCAAGCGAATCGACCCGACCTTCGTCGATCCCCAGGGCGGCGAGCGCACGGGCGAGCAGGGAGCCTCCAAGCAGTGGGCCGGCGCCGCCTTCGAGGAGCCGGGCAAGCTCACCGAGGACGTCCACGACCTGCTCAAGACCGTGTTCAAGCCCGCAGGGCAAGGCCAGGGCCAGGGCGAGGGCCAAGGTCAGGGTCAGGGGCAAACGCCACCTCCGCCCCCGCCCGCGGCCCAGGGCGAGGGGCAGGCCGAGAAGAAGCCCGGCGATCAGTTCGAAGCCGCGCTGTGCGTGGAAAGCAGCTACTATGCGGTTCGGGTCACCGCTGAGCTCGTCGGGGGCGAAAGCGCGCCCGACCCCGAAGACGAAGAAGCTGCCCCGGTGCAGGCCGTGTATCGCGTGATTCTCTACCGCAACCCCCAGGACAAGGTCACCGCGCTCAGCTTGACGGAGGTGCCCCAGTGAGCTCCGGGCTCTATCGCGTGCTGACCGCGCTGCTGAACCTGGGGCTGATCGCGGCGATCGTGGTCGTGGGCCTGGGGATCTTCCGCGCGAGCGAGCCGCCCCCGGGCGAGCGGGTTCCCCACGTGAACCCTCCGGCCCTGGCGATCGAGGCGAGCCAGAAGCAGAGCAACGAGCTGCAGACCTTCGCGATCGTGTGGCAGCAGCTCGACGTGCCCAAGCCCGTGGTGGTCCAGCAGCCGACCAACACCACGCCCGTCGCCCCGCCGCGGCCCCAGGACCTCTCGACGCGCTACAAGGTCCGCATGGTGCTCTTCAACCCCGACGAGCCCAGCAACAGCCAGTGCGTGATCGCGAACTCCATGAGCGGGGGCAAGGGGCGGATCGTGACCAAGGGCGACAACCTCGACGGCTACGCGATCCTGAGCATCGAGGTCGACGGCGCCGACGCGGTCGTGACCCTCGACGACAACGGTGTGCAGCGCAAGATCCGCCTCCAGGGGCCTTCCCAGTGAACCCCCTCGCGCTGAGCCGCGTCTGCATGCTGAAGCGAGGCGAGCAGTGATCGGCGTAGGCTTGGAACTCGGCGCCAACGTGATCAAGATCGCGGTGGTCGAAAAGCGCGGTCAGGCGACCAAGATCCGCGACTTCGAGGTCCACAAGATCGACGCCAAGAAGGGCGACACCGAGGACGACGTGGTCAGCGTCGTGGACGACGCCCTCAAGCGCCTCAAGGCCCCGCGCGGGGAAGTGGTCGCTTCGGTGCGGGCCCAGGACTGCATGATCCGCGAGATCCTGGTCCCGTTCACCGACGAGGAGAAGATCCGCAAGACGGTCAAGTATCAGGCCGAGAACTACTTCACCACCGCGTCGATCGACGACTTGATCATCGAATACCTCAAGTTCGCCGAGGCCGACACCAAGTCGAAGCTGCTCGTCGCGGGGATCAAGAAGTCGCATATCGCCCGCCGCCTGAGCTTCCTCGACGAGTGCGGCGTTGACCCGCGCGCGATCGACCTCGACGTCGCTGCGCTCTACAACGCCTGCAAGCACGCGGGGGTGTTCGAGGAGCAGCCCGCCGCCCTGGTGATCGACATCGAGGCCGACACGCTGAAGATCGCGGTCGTCGAAGAGGGCCGGCTGCGGCTCGCGCGCGCGCTGCGCATGCGGGTCAACAAGGCCAGCCTGCAGAAGGCGCGCGGCGGCAAGGGCGAGAGCGGGATCTACGACACCGCCGCCGACGAGAGCCAGCGCCTGCCGGTCGTGATCCTCGACGACGGCGAAGACGACGCCTTCAGCCTCGAAGACTCGGGGATCTCCGAGGTCGAGCGCGAGGGGATCATTCACCGGATCTTCATGGAGATCGACCGCACCGTGGCCTCGGTGAACCTCGGCCACGACGTCGACCTGATCGCGCTCACCGGCCCGTCGTGCGCGCTCGAGGGGATCGCCGATCTGTTCTCGGAGCACTTCGAGATCCCGGCGCGCCGGCTCGACTTCGCCGAGTTCTTCGGCGGCGAGAAGGGCGCGCGCAAGGGCGGCGCCGCCCTCGAGGGCGGCACCGCGATCGGGCTCGCGCTCAAGGCGCTGGGGGTCGACCACGCGGGCATGGACTTCCGCCAGGAGGAGTTCGGTTACCAGGGCACCTTCGATCAGCTCAAGCGCGGCCTGGCCTGCACCTTGACCCTCCTCTTCGCGCTGACCTTCCTCTACGCGTTCGCGCTCAAGGAGCAGCTGCACCAGAAGGACGAGGCCCTCGGCGCCGTGCAGGACCTGCAAGGCAGCCTCTACACCGTGCTCTTCCCCTCGCTCTACGACACCGAGTTCGACCACATGGAGCTGCGCGAGAGCACCTACCACGGCTCGCTGATCGCCGAACAGGAGCTGCTCCAGCAGCGCTTCGAGGGCAGCGACGACGACGACGCCGCGGTGGTCTCCTCGCTCGAGATCCTGCGGCGCTTCAGCGCGGCCAAGGCCAAGCTCGGGCAGCGCTGGGAGATCCAGGTCGAGAACGTGCGGATCAACCCGCGCAAGCACCAGCAGAACACCTTCCGCTGCAGCAGCCCGCAGCCCGCGGCGGCGACCGCCATGGCGCAGGCGCTCGAGGGCGACGACCTGCTCACGGTCGCGCCGCCCCAGACGCAGTTCGACAAGCGCCGGAACCGCACGGTGTTCACCCTCGTGCTCAAGATCCGCGACGACCTGGAGGAGGAGTAAATGGCCGGCCAGTCCTCCGAGGAGTTCGACGTCCTCACCTTCTTCATTTACGTCATGGCCTTGCTGACCGCGATCGTCGGGGTCTTCGCCGGCTGGAACCGCTCGAAGGTCAGCGCGGCGAGCAAGGAGCTGCGCAAGGAGATCAGCCGCCTCAGCGACATGGAGGAGATCGCCCTCGACGAAGACTTCCGCGACTGGGTGGCCAAGGATCGCGAGGCGAGCAAGACCCGCGGCGGGCGCACGGGCAACGACTTCCTCGCGCTGATCGACAACACCACCAGCAAGTTCGGCTGGAGCAACCCCAACAGCGACCAGTTGCAAGGGCGGGTGCCCTCGGAGCGCGACGACGAGCTGCTGGTCAAGCTCACGGTCAAGAACATACGCATCGAGGAGCTGGTCAAGTTCTGCGTCGAGATCGAGAAGGCCTGGCCCGGCGCGCGGGTGAGCGAGATCCCCAGCCTGAAGTTCAACGAGAAGGAAGAGACCTGGGACACCACGGTCGCGTTCTCGATCTACCGCCCCGACGCGCAGTCGAACTGATCTCCAGGGCCCTTCCTGCGCCTTGATCTACCTCGACCACAACGCCACGAACCTCGTCGACCCCCGCGTCCGCGCTGCCTACGAGCGCGCCCTCGACGAGGCCTGGGCCAACCCCTCGAGCCCCCACGCCCCCGGTCGGCACGCGCGCAAGCTGCTCGAGGCGGCCCGCGAGCAGGTGGCCGAGTTGGCGGGGGTGGCCCCCGGGCAGGTGACCTTCACCGCCAGCGGGAGCGAGGCGCTGAACCAGGCGCTGCGCACCCTGCTCCTCCCTGGGGCGCGCGCGGTCGCGAGCGCGGTCGAGCACTCGGCGGTCTTGCGCGCGTTGGAGGCGCTCGAGGCCGAAGGTGAGGTCCAGGTCAGCCTGGCGCCGGTCGACGGTCGCGGGCGGGTCGACCTCGCGGCGCTCCCGGACCTGCTCACGCCTCCGCCGGCCGTGCTCTGCGTGCAGGCCGCCCAGAACGAGGTGGGGAGTCTGCAGCCGGTCGTCGAGGTCGGCGCGCTGGCCGCGGCGCGGGAGGTGCCGCTCTTGCTCGACGGGAGCCAGGCGGTGGGGCGCGTGCCCTGGCGCTGGGGCGAGCTGCCCTGGGACTACCTCGTGATCTCGGGGCACAAGCTGCGCGCGCCGCGCGGCGCCGCTGCGCTCGTGCACCGCGGGCGCGCCCCGGAGCCCCGGCCCCTGATCGTGGGCGGACCTCAAGAGCGCGGACGCCGGGCCGGGACCGAGCCCGTGGCGCCGATCGTGGCCCTGGGCGAGGCGTGTCGGCTGGCCGCGGCGGGCGAGCTCTTCGACGCCGCGGCCCTCGCCGCCGAGCGCGACTGGTTCGAGGGCGCGCTGCTCGCCGCGATCCCCGACGGAGTGGTCCTCGGCCAGGACGTGCCCCGCTTGCCCAACACCACGCTGTTCGCCGTGCCCGGCGCGCGCAGCGAGGCGCTCCTGGCCCAGCTCGACCTCGCCGGGATCAGCGCCTCGGCCGGCTCGGCCTGCGGCTCGGGCGCCCTCGAGCGCAGCTACGTGCTCGACGCCATGGGCGTCTCCGAGGCCCTCGCGCAGGGGAGGGTGCGCTTCTCGCTGGGCCCGGAGACCCTCCGCGCCGAGCTCGCCCGCGCGGTGGAGGTCCTGGCCGCGGCGGTCGAGCGCTGCCGCGGGTGAGCTGGCACCAGCTCGAGCTCACCCTCCGCCCCGAGCAGCTCGAGGCCACCTCCGCGCTCTTGTTCGAGCTCGGCTGCGCCGGGATCGAAGAGGCGGTCGCCCCCTCTGAGCTGCGCTCGTCCTGGGAGCCCGCGGTCGAGGGCGCGCCGACCCAGGCTCGGGTGCTGCGCGCCA
Source organism: Planctomycetota bacterium (assembly GCA_020425635.1). GTDB lineage: Bacteria > Planctomycetota > J058 > J058 > J058 > JAGQRJ01. The sequence continues at coordinate 6,068 of JAGQRJ010000222.1, forward strand.
GCTTCGCCGACCCCGACCGCGGCGCGGTCGACGCGGCCCTCGCCGCGACCCGGCCGCTGACGTCGGCCTGGAGCGAGCTGCCCGACGTCGACTGGTCCGAGGCCTGGAAGGCCCAGCACCCGCCCGTCCAGCTGACCCCGCGCCTCGTGGTCGCGCCTCCCTGGAACGCGCCGGCCGGCGCGCTCGTGATCGAGCCCGGCCAGGGGTTCGGGACCGGGCAGCACCCGACCACCGGCATGGTGGCCCGCGCGCTGGAGGAGCTCGCCCCCGGCGCGGCGACCTTGCTCGACGTCGGCTGCGGCTCGGGGGTGCTGGCGCTGGCCGGCGCGAGGCTCGGCTTGCGGGCGCGAGGCGTCGACGTGCAGGCGGAGGCCGTGGCCGAGGCCCGGGCCAACGCCGAGCGCAACGGCCTCGCCGTGAGCTTCAGCACCACCCCCCTCGCGGAGCTCACCGTCGGGGCCGAGCTCGTCCTCGCCAACGTGCACGCCGAGGTCCTGGTCGCGCTCGCGCTGGACCTGATTCGGCTCAGCGAGCGCTGGCTCGTGCTCGGTGGAGTCCTCGCCGACCGCGAGGCGCAGGTCACGCGAGCCTTCGGGGCCCTGGAGCCCCTGGCTCGCGAGGTCGAGGGGCGTTGGGTCTGCCTCTGCTACCGACGCAGGGTCCGCTGAGGAGGAGCGACCCTCGGCGTACGGAGTGCGAGCCACCAGGGCTCGCGACGGTGTCACAAGCCCTGGCGGCTCTGGTGTTCGTTCCTTCGCAGGAGGAGCGGCGAGGCTACTTCGCGGCGCAGGCCTCGCACTTGCCGGCGCCCGCGGTCTCCATGTTCTTGTCGACGCAGGCCTTGCACTCCATTTTCTCGCCGCCGACGTAGCCGACGCCGCACGACTCGCACCAGCCGTTCTCGGCCTTGGCGGTCTCACACACACACTCGGTCTTGGCCGGCTCGGCCTTCTCGGACGACCCGCAGCCCCCGAAGCAGAAGGCCAAGGCACCGAGCAACACGATCTGTTTGATTCCCATAACACTCTCCCTTGAATGGATCAGCCTAGCGATCGCCCCCGACGCGCGCACGAAAAGACCACGGAAAATCCGCAACGGTCCTTCGTGTTTTTAGGGGCCTCCCCACAGAACTCGTCCTGGCCCAGGCCTATTCCCCGCCCCCCTCGCGCGATCGTCGCGGGCCCGCTGCCGGGCCCCAGAAAAACGCTTACAATCCCGGCATGCTGGATCGCAGACAGCTCAGCCAGGCCATGCGCGACCCCCACCACAAGGGGTTCGCGGGGGAGACCCTCGGTCGCTACGAGATCCTCTCCACGATCGGGCGGGGCGGCGCGGGGCAGGTGTTCCGCGCCAAGCACACCGAGCTCGGGTCGCTGGTCGCGCTGAAGGTCTTGCTGCAGCAGGACCCCAGCGAGGAGGCGGTCAACCGCTTCCGCCGCGAGGGGCGGGTGCTCGCCCAGCTCAAGCACCCGCACGTGGTCGGGATCAGCGACCTCGGCGAGGAGAACGGGATCCCCTACCTGGTCATGGAGCTGATCGAAGGTCAGAACCTGTTCTCGGTGGTTCGCGGCCCCGGCGGGCGCTTGCCCGAGTTCGAGGAGACGGTCGAGATCACCCTCGCGATCGCCCAGGCCCTCGACTACTGCCACACCAGCGGCGTGTTCCACCGCGACGTGAAGCCCAACAACATTCTGATCGAGCACGGGACCCAGCGCCCGGTGCTGACCGACTTCGGCCTGGTGAAGCGCGACCCCAACACCCAGGGCGCCGCCTCGGGCTCCGCCGGGATCTCGGCCACGATCACCCACGCCGGGCGCCTGGTCGGCACCCCCTCGTTCATGGCCCCCGAGCAGTTCGACCCGGGCGGGGAGTTCGGCGACCCGGGCCCGAAGAGCGACGTGTGGGGCCTGGGGGCGACGCTCTACTTCTTGCTCACCGGGCAGCCCCCGTTCACCTCGGAGAACGTGGTCGACCTGTTCACCTCGGTCACGACCGAAGACGTCCCCGCGCCTCGCACGGTGCGGCCCACGATCCCGGCCGCCCTCGACAGCGTGTGCCTCGCCTGCCTGCAGCGCTCGCCCGAGAAGCGGATCTCCATGCACGAGCTCGCTCAGCGCCTCGAACGGCTGCAGGGCGGACTGAAGGAGGCCAGCACCCGGCGCGGCATGAAGCAGGCGACCTTCGTGGTGGTCGCGCTGCTCGCGCTCGTGGCCCTCGACTTGACCGTGTTCAACCCACAGCGCGGTCGCGCGCTCCTGCACCGCGTGACCGGAGGGGCCGCCGGGAGCGCGGGAACCGACGCCGACCCCTTGACCCCGGATCAGATCAAGGAGCTCGTCAAGCAGGGCAAGGACCACTACGAGGCCGCGCGCTTCCAGGAGGCCTTGAGCTTGTTCGAGCGCGCCGCGGCGCACGAAAGCTCGGCCGCGCTGTTCTGGGTCGCGTGGCTGCACGACCCCAACCGCGAGCACGCCGGGATCAAGCCCGATCCCGCGAAGGCCCTCGACTTCTACCGACGCGCCAGCGTCAACGCCGAGGACGAGGGGACGCGCACGCGCTGCGAGAAGCAGATCGCCAAGCTCCTGGAGACGCACCCCGAGCTCGGTCGGTAGCCGGCGCGGTGCAAAACCCTTCCGTGCCCGCGCTCTACCGCCTGCGCTGCCTGACCTCCGGTCGCGCCGTCCGGCTGCGCCGGGGGCGCTAGCGTGGCGCGCCGAGGAAAGCCCCCTCGCGTGGGGGGGCCGCGCAAGGGCACGGCCAAGCGCGCCGAGCAGCTGCTGATCGAGGCGCTCCCCGAGGCCGGCGAGGGGGCCGCGCTGTGCACGTCCCTCGGGCGCGGCCAGCTCGGCAGGGCCCTCGCCACCCGCGGCTGGAAGCCCGTCGACTGCTGGTTCCTCGACCTCGCGCAGCGCCAGGCCTCCCTGGCGGGGCGCACGCCGATCGACGGGCTGCAGCTCGTCTGCTCCTCCGACCTTCCGCCGGGGCCGGTCGGCTGCGCGGCCCTCCCGCTCAGCCACCAGGGCGACGGCGAGCTGACCCGCGACCTGATCCAGCAGGGGCTGCTCGCCCTCGAGCCCGGCGGGACGCTGTGGCTCGCGACCGACAACCCGCAAGACCGCTGGCTGCGCGACCTGCTCAAGAAGCTCCCGCTCAAGGTCAGCCCGACTCCGAGCCCCTCCGGCGTCGTGTATCGCGTTCGCCTCACGGGCCCGCTGAAGCGCGTGCGCGACTACGACGCGGAGTTTGCGTTTCGCTTCGGCGAGCGCCTGCTGCACGTGCGCAGCCGCCCCGGGGTGTTCGCGCACCGTCGGGTCGACCCTGGCGCGCGTGCGCTGCTCGAGACCCTCCCCGACGTCGTCGGGCCGCGCGTGCTCGAGGTCGGCTGTGGCCTCGGGGCGGTCGCCCTCGGCGTCGCGAGCCTCGAGGCGGCGCCGACCGTCGTCGCCCTCGACAGCAACGCGCGCGCGGTGGAGTGCGCCCGGGCCAACGCGGCCAAGAACGAGCTCACCAAGGTCACGGTGGTGCACGCCACCGCCGAGGGCTACCAGCCCGACGCCCCCTTCGACCTCGTGCTCGCCAACCCGCCCTACTACTCCAAGGGCCAGATCGCCGCAGCCTTCGTCGACCTCGCCGCCCGAGCGCTCCGCCCCGGCGGCTTGCTGCACCTGGTGACCAAGCGCCCCAGTGACTACGAGGACATTTACGAGCGCGGCTTCGACGACGTGGAGGTCGAAGAGGTGCGCGGCTACCGGGTCCTGTTCGCCCGCCGTGGCCCCGACCCAGTCCCCGGCCCACGCCCGCGGGCCGCCGAGGCCGAGTCCGAGGCCGACGCCGAGTCCGAGTCCGAGGCCGAGTCCGAGTCCGAGTCCGAGGCCGAGGCCGAGTCCGAGTCCGAGGCCGAGGCCGAGAACGGGTAAATCGGCGCCTGCGGCCCCTCGGGGTGAGGCCGAGGAGCTTGGCTCCGAGGCCGCGGGGACTCGGGACGAGCCCCCCAAGGATCACGAGACCAGCGCGTATCCTGGGGGCGTGGACCTACCGATCGACGCGCAGCTCCCCGAACTCGTGCGCCGCGCCACGCAGGAGCGCGCGCTCGTGCTCAGCGCGGATCCGGGCAGCGGGAAGACCACCCGGCTGCCGCCGGCGCTGCTCGAGGCGACCGTCGGCGAGGTGTGGGTGCTCGAGCCGCGGCGACTGGCGGCCAAGCTCGCGGCGAACTACGTCGCGGAGATCCACGGCGACTCGGTGGGCTACCACGTGCGCTTCGAGCGCAGCAGGCGCGCGTCGACGCGCCTGATCTACGCCACCGAGGGGATCCTGCTGCGCCGGCTGGCGTCGGGCGACGACCTGACCGGGGTTGGGGCGGTGGTCCTCGACGAGTTCCACGAGCGGCACCTCGAGACCGACCTCTGCCTGATCCTGCTCGAGCACCTGCGCCGCACGCGGCGCCCCGATTTGCTGCTCGTGGTCATGTCGGCGACCCTCGACGCGGGGCCGCTGGGCGACTACCTCGGCGTCGAGCCCGTGCACATCGAGGGGCGCCGGTTCGAGGTCGCGATCGACTACCAGGCGCCTGGGCGACGGGACCTGAGGGTCGAGGATCGCGTGCTCGACGGTGTGCGCCAGCTGCTCGACGAGGGGCTCGACGGCCACGCGCTGGTGTTCCTGCCCGGGGTGGGGGAGATCCGCGCGAGCGAGCGCGTCCTGCGTCCGCTCGCGGAGCGCCACGGCTTGGCGCTGCTCCCGCTGCACGGGCGGCTCGACGTGAGCGACACCCGGCGCGCGATCGGGCCCTCGAGTCAGCGCAAGCTGATCCTGGCCACCAACGTCGCGGAGTCGTCGGTCACGATCGACGGGGTCGACGCCGTGCTCGACGCGGGGCTGGCGCGCGTCCCGCAGGTCGGCGCGCTCGGGCTCCCGACCCTCGAGCTGCGCCCGGTGAGCCAAGCCTCCTCGGTCCAGCGCGCGAACCGCGCGGGCCGCCAACGCGCGGGTCGCTGCCTGCGGCTCTACCCCAGGGCCGAGTGGGGGCGTCGGCCCCGTCGCGAGGAGCCCGCGATCCTGCGCGAGGAGCTCAGCGCGGCTGCGCTGACCCTGTTCGCGGCGGGTGTCCACGCGCCGCGCTGGCTCGACCCGCCCCCTGCTGCGCGCTGGGAGGCGGCGGAGCGCGTGCTGGCGCAGCTCGGCGCCGTCCACGACGGGGCGCTGACCGAGGTCGGTCGGCGCCTGGTGACCCTCCCCCTCCCGCCGCGCCTCGGGCGCGCGCTGCTCGAGGGCGGGCGGCGGGGCGTGGGGCCCGCGGCGGCCGAAGCCGTCGCGCTCCTCGCCGAGCCCGACGTGCGCCAGCGGGTGGAGCCGGTCGAAGAGGCTGGGCCCTGCGACCTCGGCGCGGTGCGAGAGCTGCTGGCCGAGGCCCGGGGCGACGCGCGCCGGCAGCGACAGCTGGGCCTGCGTCCGCACGCGGCGGGGCAGGTGCGACGCGTGGCCGCGGCGCTGCTGCGCGCCCTCGACGCTCCGCGCGTCGAGCCTCC
>JAGQRJ010000028.1 GCA_020425635.1 Planctomycetota bacterium
GAGGGGGCGGAGAGCCCGCGCCGCGCGCACGCGCGCGCCGCGAGCCGCGGCAGCCCCTGGCGCGCGTGACGCCGGTTCAGCCCCTGCATTTCGGCCCCCGGGTCGAGCGCATGACCGCGCTCCCTGAGGAGCACCCGGAGCGCGTAGCGGGCCTCGCGCTCGCGCATGACCTGCTGCGGATCTCCCTCCACCAGCCGCCGCCCGGGGACGAGGTTCGTGAGCCCGAGCACGCGGCGCCCGAGGTGTAAGCCCAGCTCACGTCCCTGCGCGGAGAGGGGCGCGCGGCCGGCGTCACCCACGTGTTGCAGGCAGCAGTTCACCAGGAGCACGTCTGCCCCGTCTCGGGCCGCAGCCACCACGAGGGTGTCCCCCAGGGCCCCGCAAGCGTGCAGGCCCACGGCGAGGTCGCCGGGCGCGAAGCGGAGCTCTCCGCCCAGGGTTCGCGCCTCGAACGCCACCGGCTCCCCCTGGGCCAGCTCGCTCGCGGAGGCGACCCGGGTGGGGTCGCGCTCGAGCCCCACCGCGGGCACCCCGAGGGCGCGCGCGAGCTCGCGGGTCAGGTGGCCGCGCCCGGCGCCGACGTCGATCACCCGGGCGCAGCGGCGGAGCCGCGCGCGCGCCAAGGCCACGAGGGCCGCGATCTGACGCCCCTTGCGGGCGCTGGTCCCGCGCAGCGGGGGGACCTCGAGCTCAGGGGGCTCGGGCACGGCGGTCCGCGCGTGGACCTCCTCGATCAAGGCGCGGAGGCTCGCGGGCACCGCGTCCTGGGCCACCCACGCGGTCGCGCCCGCGGCCTCGCAGCGCACCAGGGTCGGGCCGTCGAGGCCCAGGAGGAACTCAGCCCAGCCGCGCTCCGCGCACCAGGGCGGGGGCTCGGGGTCGACCACGCGGCCCGCGATCACGTCGCGGTGCTCGGCGATCAGCGCACCGAGCGCGGCGAGGTCGCGCTCGATCGGCGAGCTCTCCACCCGCGTCGGGGGCTAACCCTGGGGCAGGTGCAAGACCTGGCCAACCAGGATCAGGTCGCCGCTCAGCCCGTTGAGCGCCTTGAGCGCGGTGACGGTGGTCCCCTTGGCCTTGGCGATCTTCGAGAGCGAGTCCCCGCTGACCACGGTGTAGGTCTTGGGCGCGTTCTGCAGCTGGTCGATCAGGCCCGCGACCGCGGGGTCGTCCGACGACTCGAAGCTCAGGTACCACGAGGGCACCCAGCCGGTGGTCCCGTCGGGCAGGATCAGGTTGACGAACTGGTTCTTGTCGCCGACGCGCTCGAGGACCGCGAACTGGTCGCCGAGGTAGGCCACCACGGGCTCGCCGGCGGCCGTGCGCTTGACCGGGAAGGTCATGCGCGGGCCCTCGCGCAGGGGCAGGGGCGCCTTGTTCAGGCGCGGGGTGCCGATCACGGTCGCCAGGTTGTAGCCGGGGTCGGTCGCCGCGTCGGGGATCAGCTGGTAGAGCCGGCAGCGGGTCTTGAAGCGCTGGCCCGTGCTCTCGAACTTGCTCTTCCACCAGCCGTGGGTCAGGCGGGTGATCTCGCCGTCGAGGGCCTCCTTGTTCGGGTAGAGCTTCCAGCCGCCCTTGGTCGACCACTGGTCGGCCCAGTAGACCTTCGGCGCGTCGAGGTCGGTGTTGTCGAGGACCAGGAGCACGCTGTGGTAGCCGTCCATGGGGCTGCAGCCGAACACGCTGTAGCCCACGTTGGGGCCCGCGGTTCCGACCACGTAGTCCCACACGCTGCGCTCGAGCTTGTCGGGCTGGAGCACGCCGCCGCGGTTGGAGCGGAAGCTGCCGTCGGGGGCCTCGTTGAGGAAGTGGCGGGTGCGGAAGTTGTCGGCGCGCATGGGTCGCGCGTTGCGCAGCGCGGCCATGGTCCGGTCGACCGAGTCGCCGAGCTTGAGGTCGGGGTTGTCGAACAGGATCTTGAGCCCGCGGTTGAGGGTGACCAGGCAGTCGGTCGGGTTGCCCGAGGTCGCGTTGGCCTGGTAGTAGGTCCGCATGGCCTCGATCCGCTCGGGGCTGAAGGTGCGGTCGGCCCGCCGGATCACGGGGGTCTGCGCGAGGGTCAGGCTCGCGGCGGCGAGGGCGAGGAGGGCGGTCAACGCGGAGGTCTTCATGCGGGGGCTCCTGCGCCCCACGGCGCAACTCCCCAGCCAATCCGTGCTCCTCCCGCACAGACCGTAAGTCTCGGTGTGGCGCTCGCCTGCGTTTCGTTTCCGCTTCGAATGCCTCGCGTCACCCAAAACCGGAAGAGCCTGGCTGGCTCCAGGGCGAGGGGGCGGCTGGTAGGCTGAGGGCCGTGCCCGAGACCCCGATCCTGTGGAGGCCCTCGAAGCAGCGCCGCGAGCGGAGCGCGCTGTTCCGCTTCATGACGGAGCGGGGCGTCGACGGCTACGACGCGCTCTACCGCTGGTCGATCGAAGACGCGCCCGAGTTCTGGGCGGCGCTGGCGCGCTTCTGCGAGGTCGAGTTCAGCGCGCCGCCGCGGGCCGTGTGCGAGCAGCCGGGCGACATGACGACCGCCCGCTGGTTCCCGGGGGCGACCCTGAGCTTTGCGGCGCACCTGCTGCGCCACCGCGGCGAGCGCGCCGCGCTCGTGTTTCGCGGCGAGGACGGCCGCCGTCGCGAGCTGAGCTGCGACCAGCTGCGCGCGCAGGTCGCGGCCTGCGCCGCGGGCCTGCGCCAGGTCGGGGTGCGCGCGGGCGACCGCGTGGCCGGACTCCTGCCCAACTGCCCCGAGGCCGTGGTCGGCATGCTCGCGACGGCGAGCCTGGGCGCGATCTGGTCCTCGTGCTCCCCCGACTTCGGCGTCAGCGGGGTCGTCGATCGCTTCGGCCAGATCCAGCCGCGGGTCTTGATCTGTGCCGACGGCTACCGCTACGGCGGCAAGCGCTGCGCGTCCTTGCCCGCGGTGCGCGAGGTCCTGGCCCGGATCGACGCGGTGCAGGCGACGGTCGTGGTGCCCTTCCTCGGCGAGCCGCTCGCGCTGAAGGGGCTGCCGGGCGGCGTCGCCTGGGGGGACTTCCTCGTGGAGGGCAGCCCCCTGGAGTTCGCGGCGCTGCCCTTCGAGCACCCGCTCTACGTGATGTACTCCTCGGGCACGACCGGGAAGCCCAAGTGCATGCTGCACGGCCAGGGAGGAACCTTGCTCCAGCACCTCAAGGAGCACCGCTTGCACTGCGACGTCGGCCCCGGCGATCGGATCTTCTACTTCACGACCTGCGGTTGGATGATGTGGAACTGGCTGGTCAGCGCGCTCGCGGTGGGCGCCACGGTCGTGCTCTACGACGGCTCACCCTTCGCCGGTGACCCGCTCGCGCTCTGGCGCATGGCCGCAGAGGAGCGCCTGACCGTGTTCGGCACGAGCGCGAGATACCTCAGCGCCCTGGAGAAGGCCGGCGTCCGCCCGCGCGAGGAGGTCGACCTCTCGGCGCTGCGAACGGTGCTCTCCACGGGCTCGGTGCTCGCGCCGGAGAGCTTCGACTACGTCTACGAGGCGATCGGCGCCGACCTCCAGCTGAGCTCGATCTCGGGCGGCACGGACATCCTCGGCTGCTTCGCCGGTGGCAACCCGCTGCTCCCCGTGCGTCGCGGCGAGCTGCAGTGTCGCGGGCTGGGCATGGCGGTCGAGGTCTACGACGCCGAGGGGCGCGCGGTGGTCGGGCAGCGCGGTGAGCTGGTGTGCACGCGCGCCTTCCCCTCCATGCCGCTCGGGTTCTACGGAGACCCCGACGGCTCGCGCTACCGCGCGGCCTACTTCGGCCGCTTCCCGGGCGTGTGGGCCCACGGGGACTTCGCGGAGCTGACCCCCGGGGGCGGGGTGGTGATCCACGGCCGCTCCGACGCCGTGCTCAACCCCGGCGGCGTGCGGATCGGAACGGCCGAGCTCACCCGGCAGGTCGAGACCCTCGACGCGGTCCTCGAGAGCCTCGCGATCGGCCAGCGCTGGGAGGGAGACGAGCGCGTGGTGCTCTTCGTCGTCCTGCGCGAGGGCCTGACCCTCGACGAGGAGCTCCGCGGCCGGATCCGCGCGGTGATCCGTGAGCACACGACCCCCCGCCACGTCCCGGCGCGGATCGTCGCGGTCCCCGAGCTGCCGCGCACCCTCAGCGGGAAGCTGGTCGAGCTCGCGGTGCGCGCGGTGGTCCACGGCGAGGCGGTGCACAACGCAGACGCCCTCGCCAACCCCGAGGCCCTCGAGCACTTCCGCGACCTCCCGGAGTTGGCGAGGTGAGCCGGCCCGCGCTGACCCTCGCGCTCGCGGGCTTGCTCTGCGGCTGCCCCGGCCCCGCCGCGGCCCCCAGCGCAGATCCCCCCCCCGCGGGCGAGCCCGCGGTCCCAGGCTTCGAGGACCCGCCGCTGGAGGCGACGCCCGCGCCGGACCCCACTCGCCGCCCGCTGGCTGCGATCCTGCGCGACGTCGAGGCGGTCGCGGCCCGGGGCCCCGACTTCGAGGACCCCCTGGGGGAGCTCGAGCGCCTCCAGCGTCGCCCCCAGCGGCTGCTCGAGGAGGCCACCGCGCCGGGAGCGCGCGCGCTCCCCGAGCTCTGCGCGAGCCTGATCGGCATGCAGCGCGACCCCGACGCGCTGGGCTACCGCGAGCGGCGCGCGTTCGTGTGCCTGGCCCTGGGGCGCCTCGCGCAGCAGGACCCCGCTGCGGTGTTCGAGGCCCTGCTCGCCGTCGCGCCGCGAGACCAACGCCGGGTCGCCCAAGCGGCGCGCGACGTCGCGGGAGGCCCCCGGGTGCTGAGCGACTGGCTCGCGGCCGCCGAGCGCGACGGGCACGACGCCCTGGCGACGGTGTTGCGCGAGGTGGCTCGCTAGCCAGTCGCTCAGCACGAAGTGGTGAGCCTTGCGGGCTAGCGCTGGGTCCCGCCGTCGCCGTAGACGCCGTTGAGCCCGCGGATCAGGCCCTCCTGGACGCGGCTCACCGCGCGCCCCGCGAGCGAGGGGCCCCGGGGGTGGCGGGCCCGTTCGCGGGACTCGGCCTGGACCTGGTCGACGAGCTGGGTGTAGTCCGGCCCCTCGGAGCCCCAAGGGTGCGTGTAGCGCTCCGGCTCGCGGGAGAAGGCCGCGCCGAGGATCGCCGGGATCCGGCGCGGGTCGCCGCCGGCTTCGCGCAGCTCACGCAGCCCACGCCCGACCTCGATCCCGACCGCGCTCGCGCGCCAGTCGGGGACGGAGGTCCCCCCGTGGCGCTCCAAGGTCTCGTGGAACAGGTTCACGTTGTGCGCCCAGCGCGGGTCCTTCTTCCCCACCGCGTAGCCCAGGACGAGAAAGAAGTTGCTGTGGAACACCTGATTCGAGGTCCCGTCGTGCAGCTCCGCGCGGAAGTCGGTGTCCTCGCGGTCGATCCCGTAGCCCGCGAACCCCACGTCGGGGCGCCGCTCGAGGTCGGCGAGCAGCTCGTCGAGCAGCGGGTCGTGGCCGGGGAGCCGGTGGATCGTGCGCTGATACTCGCCCAGGTGGATCCGCAGCTGAGCGCGGGTGTTGAACACCTGCCCCAGGTCGAGGACCGTCGCGTCGATCACCTCGGCGTTGGAGAGCCCGCGCCCCAGGTTGAGCTCGACCGAGCGCCGCGCCACGGCGACCCACTGGTCCACGCCGCCCGCGCCCTGGGCCCGGAGCTCCTCCGAGACCCGCCTGAGCTGCACCAGGCGCCGCTGCTCCTCGAGCTCGGCGGCCCGCGCCCTCGCCTGACGGCCGAGGGTCTGGTTGGGGTGCTCCTGGGCGAGGGCGCGCAGCGCGGCGTGCAGCTCGGGAGCGGCCTCGCGCTGCACCCTCACGTCGCGCATGGCCTGCGCCAGCGCGCGCAGGTCCTCGACTCCGAGCGCAGCCGCCCGCGCCTCGTACTCGGCGAGGGCCGCGGTGAGCCGCCCCCGATCCTCGCTGCGCAGCGCCTCGCGCGAGGCCTCGGAGACCGCCTGGGCGCTCGCGAACGTCGCGCTGAGCGCGATCCCGGCCACGATCCCGAAGTTGCTGTGCGCGCGCTTCACCCTCGCCTCCCTCTCAGCTTCCTCTTGCTCGACCCGACCCAGGGTGTCTTGAAGAAAGCTCGAGCCGGGTTGGCCGGCGCTGCCACCAAACGACTTATGTGCAGCGTTCGTGCAGTCGAGGGTGTGCTTACTGCCCCAGGCTGCCTGCCAGGCCGGCGCCGCCCTCGAGCGCGGGGCTGAAGCGCGCCACCGTCAGCTTGCCCTCGGCCAGCTCCTTCGCGCCGCGGGCGACGAGGTCGAGGGCGTCGGGCGACCTGGCGACGAAGCGGTCGAACCAGCCGATCAGGTAGGGAAAGGCGATCGCGCGCTGGGTGCGGC
>JAGQRJ010000223.1 GCA_020425635.1 Planctomycetota bacterium
AGCAACCCGCCACCCCCGGGGCCGGCCCCGACCCTGCTCGGCGTGCACTACTACGACACCGACGGCTCGGGCGGGGTCAGCGCCGGCGACCAGGTCGCCCTGAGCTTCGACGTTTCGATCCAGCTCAACGGGGCCGACCCCGCGCGGGACCTGGTGTTCGTGACCGGGGACACCCCCGGCGCGGGGGCCACCCTCAGCGGGGGGGCGACGGCGAGCGTGGTCAGCTTGACCCTCGGCACGGCGCCCCAGCTCTCGGTGCTCGGGACCTACCAGGTCGGCGTGGGGCCCGGCCCGGGCCTGACGCCGGCGACCCTCGGCCTCAGCGCCGCCGCCCTGCCCACCGCGTTCACGAACGTCAACGGCGGGACCCCGGCGCGGCTCGGCGACCCGCCGCTGCGGGTCTACCTCGGCGACCCGGCCAGCGTGCCCGCCTACCAGGGGGTGGCCTACACCGCCCCCGCGGCCGCGGCGGCGACGGTCTACCGGGGGAACCTGCACGCGCATACGGGTTACAGCGCCGACACCAGCGGAGCCGGCACCCTGCCCCCGAGCGGCGCGTGGACCTACGCCCGGGACACGGCCATGATCGACCTGATGGCGGTCACCGACCACCTCGACAACCTCGACGCCACCGAGTGGGCGAACACCCAGACCCAGGCGGCGGGCGAGCAGCGCGCGACCTTCGTCGCGCTCACCGGCTTCGAGTGGAACCACGGTCGGGTCACCCCCGGCGGTCAGTACATCAACCACTGCAACGTGATCGGGGCGCTCACGGCGCCGCTGACGATCGCCGACACCGACACCCTGGCGGAGTTCTACGCCCACTGCGTCAGCGTGCAGTATCCCGTGGGCGCGGTGGGGCAGTTCAACCACCCCAGCTTCAGCGACAACAACGGCCTCGACCGCTGGAACAACCTGGCCTACGACGCGCCGGCCGACAAGTTCATGGCGCTGATCACGTGCATGGGCACGGGCAACCAGGACCGCCCCGACCGCGGCTACGACCCGGCCCTCGACAACGGCTGGCACGTCTCGCCGACCTCGAACCAGGACAACCACACCGGGCTCTGGGGCGACAAGACCGGGCGTCGCACCGGGGTGTGGGTCGACGTGCTCAACGTGCCCAACGTGCTCAAGGCCTTGCGCGAGGGGCGCGTGTTCTCGAGCTCCGACACCGACGCCTCGGCGCGCATGTTCGCCAACGTCACCGGCTGGATGGGCTCGACGATCACGGGCCCCGGCGCGGTGAACCTGACCGTCGAGTGGGCCGACGGCGGCGGCCAGGCCGCGAGCAACCTCAAGATCTACACCAACGGCGGCGCCGTCGCGGTCGACCAGGCGATCACCGGCGCCGCGGGGAGCGCCACGGTCACCGTGAACCCGACCGTCGACTCGTGGTTCTACGCGCTGGTCACCCAGGCCGACGGGAGCTCGATCTTCACCGCCCCGATCTACGTCGACCGCTAGCCCTGCGAGCGGCCGAGGTCTCGCTCGAAGCCAGCCAGGCTGGCCGTGAGCGGCGTCCGAGCCCTCCCTCCTCCGGCTTGTCGACCTAGGCTCCGTTGCCAGACCGTGCGAGTCGGACGGAGGTCGACTGGTGGCGGCGCCTAGGGCTTCTGGCAGCCGCGGCCGCCGTACTGCTGGGCGCCGGCGGCGCAGGCGTCGTCCACCGACATGGCGTGGACGAAGACCGGGCTGTCGGGGCCCTTGATCTCTCCGCCGTCGACGGGGAGGCCCAGGATCCGGCGCAGGTCGTTGGCGGGCGTGCCCTTGACCTTCACGTCGGCCTCGAGCTGCTCGCGCTCGACCACGACGCGGCTGGCGAAGTTGGTCGCCCACTCCTTGCTCACCGGGACCTGGATCGGCTCGGAGACGTTGCCCTCGGAGTCTTCGTGCAGCAGGTCGGCTTCGTCCTCGACGTCCGCCCAGCCGATGTAGGTGCTGCCCTCGAGGTAGTCGGAGGTCAGGTTGCCCGTGATGTTGTTGCCGAGCAGGAGCAGCTTCGTGCCCGAGTCGTTGTTGATCCCGTAGCGGTCGGCCACGGCGAACACGTTGTTCTTGAGGGTCGCGTCGATGTACTTGTCGCAGGCGAAGGACGCCCCGGTGCGGTTGTTGATCGTGTGGCGCCAGGTGAAGAGGACCGTGTTGTTCTCGATCAGGAACTTCGGCGGGCCCTCGCCGGTGAACTTGGACCCCGCGAACAGCGCCATGCCCGAGTTGTTGATGATCAGGTTGTTGCGGATCGTGATCTCCGAGTCCTTGTAGCCGCTCACCGAGAGGCAGCCCTGGGTGGTCGTGGAGTTCATGACGATGCAGTTCTGAACGGTGACCTTCCAGCGCGGTCCCTGGTCGAACTTCTCGCTCTTGCTGACGCGGATCACGACCGTCCCCAGCGAGGGGCTGGGGTTCTCGCCGGTCTTGGGGTTCGCCATGGGCAGGACCTCGAGGCGAGGTCCGTCGGCGCCGCCCTTGTAGCGGTTGCGCCCGGCGGCGTCGAAGATGATCCCGTCGACGAGGATCGGGTGGTTCGCGTCGCCATACTTCATGAGGTCCATGAACAGCGCCGGGTTCGGCGTGTAGTTCTTGCTGAGGTTGTCGCCGGAGAACACGGTGCGGTGCGCGCCCCAGGGGTCGCGGCTGGAGAAGTCGTCGCTGTAGCCGCCGATCAAGCTCACGGGGATCGTGATCTCGTCGGAGCCGTTCTCGCCGCGGCCGAGGTAGACGCCCTCGGCGATGTGCACCGTGTCGCCGGGCTCGAGCTTGGCGAGCAGGTTCCCCAGGTCCTTGGCCGGCTTCTCTTTGGTGCCGGACTTGCCCTTGCCTCGCTGGGCCGAGACGTACCAGTCCTTGGCCGCGGCGTGCTCCGCGGCGCCGAACAGGAGGGCAGAGAACAGGATCAGAAGCGTCGTCGTGCGCATGGTGTCGTTACCTCAGGCCCAAACGCTAACCCCAACGGGCCCTGGGATCCACCCGGCGAGCGCGCCTCGCGCTCCGGAACGAGCGGAGCCCGCCGTGAGGCGGGCTCCGTGAGTGGCCAGGGGCGGACTTGAACCGCCGACTCCTTGATTTTCAATCAAGTGCTCTACCAACTGAGCTACCTGGCCGAAGGAACGGATCCTAGAGCCGAGAGCGGGGGTCGTCAAGCGGCGACGCGCTCAGTCTTGGAGACGCTCGCGGGCCTGGGCTATGTCGGCGTCGATCTGGGCCTTGAGGGCCTGGGGTCCGTCGAAGCGGCGCTCGTCGCGGAGCTTGGCCACGAACCAGACTTCGAGGGCCTGGCCGTAGAGGTCGCGGCCGCCCTCGAGCAGGTGGACCTCGACCAGGTCGACGTCGGCCTCCGGGTGGAAGGTGGGGCGGCGCCCGATGTTCACCACGGCGGGGAGCCAGGGGCCGTCGTCGGTGCGCGCGCGGGCGGCGTAGACGCCGCTGCCCGGGCGCGCGGCGTGGTTCAGGTCGAGGTTCGCGGTGGGGAAGCCGAGGGTCCGCCCGCGCTGATCGCCCTGGACGACGGTCCCGAGCACGGTCACCGGGCGCCCGAGGAGGTCGGCCACCGCGGCCAGGTCGCCCGCGGCCAGGCGCTCGCGCACGACGGTCGAGGACACGACCTCGTCCTGGCGGAGGAGCGCGACCTCGTGCGCCTCGAAGCCGAACTCCTCGCCGAGGGCCTGCAGCGTGCCCAGGTCGCCGGCGCGGTCCTTGCCGAAGCGATGGTTCTCGCCGACGAGCACGCGGCTGGCGCCCATGCGCACGAACACGCGCTCGACGAACTCGCGCGGGCTCCAGTTGGCCATGGCCTCGTCGAAGTCGAGCACGACGACCCCGTCGGCGCCGTGTTCGTGCAGCAGGCGCACGCGGTGCTCGAGGGGGGTCAAGAGCGGGGGGGCGGCGTCGGTGAGCACGGCGCGCGGGTGGGTCGCGAAGGTGATCGCGACCACGTCGCTGGGCGGCTCCTCGGCCGCCCAGGCACGCAAGGCAGCGAGCATGCGCTGATGTCCGCGGTGCACACCGTCGAACACGCCCACGGTCACCGCCGGGGAGCGGAACGCAGTCGGGAGCTCGGGGTCGTCGAGGGCGTAGCGCGACGCCGCGGTCAGACCGCCGCCTCTGCCTCGAGCTCGCGCAGCCGGCGCTTGATCGACTGGCGCTTGGCCGGGCTCAAGCGGTCGATGAACAGGATCCCGTCGAGGTGGTCGAACTCGTGGAGGATGCAGCGCGCGACGAGGCCGTCGGCGCTGAGCTCGATCGGCTTGCCCTCGAGGTCGGTGCCCTTGAGCGTGATCTTCCGCTCGCGCTTGACCTTGCCGCGGATCCCCGGGAGGGAGAGGCAGCCCTCTTCGAAGCTCCACAGGCCCCCGGAGCGCTCGGTGATCTCAGGGTTTATGAACGCGAGCTCGTCCTCGGGCTTGCCGGTGACGTTGACCACGAAGACCCGCGCGTGCCAGCCCACCTGGGGGGCGGCGAGGCCGATCCCGTTGTCGGCGTACATCGCCGGGAACAGCGCGAGGGTCTTCTCGCGGACCTCGTCGGTGATCTCCTCGACGGGCTGTGAGATCTGGCGCAGCTGGGGGTCTGGGTAGGTGAGGATGGTGTATTGGAGGTCCATAGTGCTCTCGTTGCCCACAGTTTAGGGACGCGCGGCAGCGGAGGCAAGAGACGGCCTCAGAGGAGGTTAGGCGTTGACATGGCGAGCCGAGAACAGTACGGTTGTCGCCGGAGACTGGCCGTAGGGCAGATGTATGGGTAACCGCACACTCGACAAAGCGCGCGACTGCGTTCAAAAGAAGAACTTCGAGTACGCCGTCCACTGGTATTTGCAGCACCTCAAGGCCTCCCCGGACGACGTGGAGGCGCGCAAGGAGCTGCGCGCCGCCGAGCGCTCGCAGAAGCGCCTGGGGGGCAAGAAGGGCTTCTTCGGCAAAGCCAAGCTCAAAATGCTCGAGAGCAAGGCGGCCGTGATCCGGGTCAACACCAAGGACCCGGAGAAGACCATGATCCAGTGCGAGGAGCTGCTCAAGCAAGACCCCGACCTGGTCCCCGCGCTGCTGCGCCTGGGCGAGGCGGCCTCCCACGCCAAGCACGAGGAGGTCGCGATCATGGCGTTCGAGGACGCCCTGACCGTCGACAAGAACTGCAAGGAGGGGCTGCGCCTCCTGGGGCACGTGTATCAGGCCAACGACCAGCTGGACAAGGCGCTCAAGTGCTTCCAGCGCCTGAACAAGATCGACCCCAAGGACAAGGAGGCCATGGAGCAGGTCAAGAACCTCCCCGCGCGCATGACCTCGCGCAAGGTGCAGGAGGGCGTGCAGGCCGGCGGCTATCAGAACCTGATCGACAAGGACGAGGCCCACAAGCTGGCCCGGCGCAGCACCCGCGTGCGCACCGCCGAGCAAGCCCTGGAGCGGATCGCCGACGTCGAGGAGGACCTCAAGAAGGACCCGGGCAACGTCGCGCTCATGAAGCAGCTGGCCGAGCTCTGCGTGAAGGCCGATCAGCCCGCCGAGGCGATCGCCTGGTGCGATCGCGCGCTGGAGGCCGAGCCCAAGAACGAGCAAATGCAGTCCATGAAGGGCGACCTGGTGCTCAAGCGCCAGGAGAAGCTGGTCGCCAAGCTCGAGGCCGCCGCGCGCAAGGACCAGGCGAAGTACAAGGCGCGCTGGGCCCAGGCCAAGAAGCAGTACGTGGCCATGCAGATCCAGGAGTTCCAGCGCCGGGTCGCGGCCAAGCCGACCGAGTATTCGCTGCGCTTCGCGCTGGGCAAGGTCCTCTACGACTCGAACCAGATCGACGAGGCGATCCCCGAGCTGCAGAAGGCCAAGTCGGACCCGACGAAGAAGGCCGAGGCGGGCTACTACCTCGGTCGCTGCTTCATTTCCAAGAAGATCTATAAAATGGCGGTCCGCGAGTTCAAGACCGCCGCCGAAGATCTCTTCGAAATGGAGGGGATCAAAAAGGAAATTACGTATTACCTTGCCCGGATCTACGAGCAGGCCGGACAGAAGGCCAACGCGATCGCCGAATACGAGTCGATCGCGGAGGTCGATTTCAACTACCGGGACGTCACCCAACGGCTGGAGAACCTCAGCTAACGACGCCCCCACGAACGAGTCAGGATTCAGGAGTCACGAATGCCGAACACGAAGCAGGCCGGCAAGCGCCACCGTCAAGACGAGCGCCGCCGGATCGCCAACAAGGCGAAGAAGAGCATGATCCGCACCTTCACCAAGAAGGTGGAGGCCGCGATCGAGGAGGGCAAGCCCGCCGACGCGGAGGAGCTCTACCGGATCGCGCAGAAGAAGCTCGACAAGGCCGCCAAGACCAACACCGTGCACCCCAACAAGGCGGCGCGGCGCAAGAGCAGGCTGCAGAAGAAGGTCAACGCCGCCAAGGCCCAGGCCAAGGCCTAGGTTGGCGTCGGTCGACCGCCGGTCGGCCACCTGCTCTGCCCACGGACCAGCCACCTGCGAGGCGGCTGGTCCGTCGTCGTTGGTTCTCGCGCGCCCTGATCGAGGCTGCCCATGACCTCCTCGCACCACGCTGAGCGCGCGCCCTGGAGCGCGGTCGTGACCTTCGGCGGCACGAGCGAGCCCCTGGACGACGTGCGCGTGCTGACCAACCGCTCGCGGGGGCGCTTCGGCGCGGCGATCGTGCGCGCCTTGCTCGCCGCGGGGGGGGAGGTCACGGCCCTCGGCAGCGCGCCCGCGCTGGAGGTGCTCCGCGCCGGGGGGCCGCTGCCGGACCGCTGCCGGCTGCTGGGCTTCGAGACCACCGACGAGCTGGCGGCGCGCCTGCGCGAGCTCGAGGCCGCGCCGCCCGCGCTGCTGTTCATGGCGGCCGCGGTCTCCGACTACCGCCCCCCGCGGCGCGCGGGCAAGCTCGCCTCCAGCGCGGAGACGCTCGTGCTCGAGCTGGAGCGGACGCCGAAGCTGCTGCCGACCCTGCGCGCGCGCCTCGGGGCGGAGACCTTCCTCGTGGGCTTCAAGCTCTTGAGCGGGGTCTCGCGCGAGGAGCTGGTGGCCGTCGCGGCGCGCCAGGTCGCCGCCAACCAGCTCGACCTCTGCGTGGCCAACGACCTGGCGACCTTCACCGAGCGCGACCACCCGGTGCAGCTCGTGACCCCCGAGGGC
>JAGQRJ010000224.1 GCA_020425635.1 Planctomycetota bacterium
CCCTCGGCGGAGGCGACCCGCCGCTCGCGAAGCGCCTGTGGAGCTTGCTCGTGAGCAAGGCCCCCGAGAGCGCCTGGGCGTGGCGCGCCAGCGCGCGGCTCGCCGCGCCCGTCATGACCCACGCGCGCCTCGACTGGCCCGCCGCCGAGGTGCTCGAGGCCTGCCGCGCCACGGTCTACCGGCCGCTCCCCGCCGAGGACCGCCGGCCCGCGGCGCGCGCCGACGCCCTGGCCTTCGTGCTCGCGAGCCAGCGCCCCGACGGGTCGTGGCCGAGCCCGTGGGAGCTCGGCCTCGGCCCCGACAACGCCTTCACCACGGCCTACGCGGCGATCTGCACCCGAGCCCTCGCCGGCGCAGGAGGCCCGGAGGCGACGGCCGCCGCGGCGCGGGGGCTGCGCTTCCTCTGCCGCGCCCTGCGGCGCCCGGCGCCTTCCGGAGGGCACATGGACTATCGCGTGTGGGCCCACGCCTACGCGGCGCGCTGCCTGGCGCGCTGCCTCGACGCGGGTTTGGGCGACGCCGCCGAGCTGCGCGCGCTCTTGCGCGAGCAGGTCGACGCGCTCGTCGGCCTCCAGCGCCCCAGCGGCGGCTGGACCTACCTTCTGGGCGCCGCCGGCGAGCTGTCGATCAGCTTCGTCACCGCCGCGGTGCTGCTCGCGCTGGGGGACGCGCGTGACGTGGGGGTCGAGGTCCCGGCGCCTGCGCTCGCGCGCGCCCTCGACCGCCTGGAGGCCATGCGCCTCGACGACGGCGGCTACGCCTACCTCGGGGGGCCCGCAGGGAACCAGCCAGGCCCCTTGCCCGGCGCGGCGGGGCGCGCCCCCCTGTGCGCGCTCGCCCTCCAGCGCTGGGGTCGCCTCGACCTGGCGGGCCTGCGCGCGGGGCTGGACACCTTCGTCACCCACCGCGCTGCGCTGTGGGCCGAGCGGGGCAAGGTGCTCATGCACACCGGCCCCGAGGCCCAGGGGTCGCACTACCTGCTCTTCGACCTCAGCTGCGCGGCCGAGGCGGTCGCGGCGCTGCCCCCGGGGGAGCGCGCCCCGTGGAGCGCGCCCCTCCACGAGCTCCTCGACGGCCTGCACACCGCGGGAGGGGCCTTCGTCGACACGCCCCTGCTCGGCCCCTGCGTGGGCAGCGGGTTCGCGCTCGAGGTCCTCGCGGTTCAGGGGCGCTGACCCGCCGCGGCGCGGGTTACCCTGCACCCATGCGCTACGTGGACCCGGTCTACCGGCCGCCTTCAGAGGCCGACAGTTACATTCTTCAGGCCAGCCTCGGCTGCTCGCACAACCTCTGCACCTACTGCGCGATGTACCGCGAGAAGCCGTTTCGGATCCGGCCGCTCGAGGAGCTGCTGGCGGAGGTCGAGCTCGCGCGCGCGACCCACGGGCCCGAGCTTTCCAAGGTCTTCGTCGCCGACGGCGACGCGCTGGTCATGCCGCTCGCGCAGTGGGAGCCGCTGCTGGCCGCGCTGCGCGCGGCCTTCCCGCGCCTGAAGCGGATCAGCTGCTACGCCACGGCGATCAACCTGCTGGCCAAGACCCCCGACGAGCTGACCCGCCTGCGCGAGCAGGGCCTGACCCAGCTCTACATTGGCCCGGAGAGCGGCGACCCCCAGACCCTCAAGCGCCTGGTCAAGGGCGCCGGCTTCGACGAGCACGTCGAGGCCGCCCGCAAGGCCAAGCAGGCGGGCATGAAGCTCTCGGCGATCTTCTTGCTCGGGGCGGGGGGCGTGGCGCGCAGCGCCGAGCACGCCCACGGCTCGGCGCGGCTCGCGACCGCCATGGACCCCGAGTTCCTCGCCGCGCTGACCCTGACCGTCGTCCCCGGCACGCCGCTGGCCAAGCTCGCCGACACGGGCCGCTTCGAGCTCCCCGACGTCCCCGGCCTGCTGCGCGAGCTGCGCACCTTCGTCGCCGAGAGCGCGCCGACGGACGCCGTGTTCCGCACGAACCACGCCTCGAACTACCTGCCGCTCGCGGGGCGCTTGCCCCGCGACCGCGCGCGGATCGTCGCCGTGCTCGACCAGGCCCTCGGCGGGGGCGTCGCGCTCCGCCCCGAGTGGGCGCGCGGGCTCTGAGCCCGCGAGCCCGCGCCGCCCCCCAGGAAGAGGTCACCGTGACGACGATCGATCCCCAGGCTCCGGTGCTGGTCACCGGCGCGACCGGGTACGTCGCCGGCCGCCCACGGTGGTGACCCGCCTCGGCCTGGGCTAGCCCGCAAACTCACCACTTCGTGGTGAGCTTTGCGGGCCAGCGTCCGCTCGAGGAGACGGTGGTCGACTTCTTCCAGCAGCTCGTCGACAGCGGCGCCTTCGAGACGCGGTAGCTAGGCGCCGTCGGGGCGCTGGATCCAGGCGTCGGGCTGCACCGGGGCGAGCTCGGCGCGCAGCGCCTCGTGCAGCG
>JAGQRJ010000225.1 GCA_020425635.1 Planctomycetota bacterium
CTGCGAGGGCGAGGGGGCCTCGGAGAGGCCCCCTGAAGATTCGGAGAGGCCCCCTGAAGATGAGGTCGCTGTGCTCAGCGGGGTGCAGGTCGGGGCGCTGCAGGGCGTCGACCTGACCCTTATCGGGCGAGAGGTCACGGCCCTGGTGGGGCCGGCCGAGTCGGGCAAGTCGACGCTGCTGCGGGCGCTGTTGGGGCTCGAGCGCGTGCGCGGGGGGACGCTGACGGTGGCCGGGCACCGACTGCCGCGGGAGTCGCGTCGGGTGCGCGCGGTGGTGGGCTACGTCGGGCCGGACCCGACCTTTTACCCCAGCCAAGACGCGGCGTCCCTCGGGCGCTTCCTCGGCGGGATCCACGCGCGCTGGGCTGCGCCGGTCTACCTCTCCTACCTCGAGGCGCTGGGGATCGAGCGCGAGCGACGCTTGAACGAGCTGCCCCTCGCCCAGCGCATGCGGGTCTCGCTGGCGGCGGCCTTCGCCATGCAGCCGCGGCTGGTCCTGGTCGACGTCCCCGACGCCCTGGGCGACTGGGGCCGCGACCTGCTGCTCAACGGGGTCCAGCAGCTCCGGCGCGACGAGGCTGTCTTGATCGCGGACAGCCGTGTGCAGGGGCTGCAGGACCTGGCGACTCGCGTGGCCGTCCTCGCCCAGGGCCGGGTGCGCTACACCGGACCGGTCGAGTCGCTGC
The DNA here is from genome assembly GCA_020425635.1 of Planctomycetota bacterium. Lineage (GTDB taxonomy): Bacteria > Planctomycetota > J058 > J058 > J058 > JAGQRJ01. Next base: position 687 of record JAGQRJ010000225.1, read on the forward strand.
TCGGACAGCTGCGCGCCTACACCGTCGCTGACCCCGCCCTGGCCCTCGAGCTCCCGGCAGGGCTGACGGCGCTGCACCGCTCCGGACGCACGCTCTATGCGCGGGGAGCGCCGCCCGATCCCTTGCCCCTCGGGCTGCTCAGCGCGCGCAGCCTGGACCTCCCCGAGGCCTACCTCGCCGTGGTGGGGGAGGTGCTCCCCGGGCCGCGGGCGAGAGCCCGCGCGAGGTCGTCGTGACGACGATCCTGCTCAAGGACCTCCGCGAGAACAGCTTCGCGATCATGGTGGTCGTGGTGAGCGGGTTGATCTACCTCGGGTATCGCCTGGGGCGCGCGCTGACCTTCGGGCTCTCGCTCAGCGAAGCCTGGACCGACTACGTGCTCTTCGGACTCACGCCGTGCGTGCTGCTCGTCGCCCAGCGGCTGCTGCAACGCGAGGTGCAGCATGGCTGGCCCCTGCTGCAGCAGCACCCGGTGCGTCTGGGGCGGCTCTACGTGGGCAAGCTCGTCCTCGGCGGGCTGCTCGTCGTGCTCCCGCTCGGGATCGGGAGCTTGCTCAATCGCGGCGCGCAGGCGCTGCAGACCCTGGGGGGGCCGCCCAATTACGACCCGCTCCCGGGCGGGACGGGAATCTACCTCGGGCTCGTCGCGGGGCTCGCGGCGCTGGCCAGTGTGCTCGGGCGTCACGCGTGGACCGCGGCCCTCGGGCTGTGGGTGCTCTTGCCTCGGGTCGCGCCGACCGCCGACGCGCACCCGCTGCGTCTGATCGAGTCGAACCTGGCTCTCGACGCCACGCCGCCCGGTGCCTGGGGCGTCGTCGCCGCCCTGCTCGTCGCGGCGGGGGTCGCCTTCGCCGGCTTCGGCGGGCGCGGGCCCGCGGCCTGGCGCGGTCGGTGGACGTGGCTCGATCGGGGTGCGTTCTGCGTCGTGGCCCTGATCGCGCTCGAGGCGGTCCCGACGAGCCGGCCCGCGGCGCCGTTGCGCGGAGACGTCCTCGAGCGCCCGGGCCTCTGTGTGCGCGACCTGCGCCGCGCGCCTGAAGCCTCCGCCCGGATCGCGGCGCTGTCCTCGCGGGCGCTGTCTCGTCTCCCCGCAGGGTTGACGCTGCCAGAGGTCGCGATCGAGCACGGCGGAGGCGCGCGCCTGGAGGTGAGCGCCAGCGGCGGGGTCCTCCTGGCGCGGGTCGACTTCCTCGCCGACGTAGACCCCGAGGGCTTCCAACGCGACCTGCTCTACGGGGTCCTCGACCGGGTGCGCCCGCGCGGACGCGCGGGGTGGGCGTTCTTGCGAGACGGCTTCCCTGGCTGGGCGCTGGCGGGGGGCGAGCGCGCGCGCTTCCCCGAGGACGCTCAGCGCAGGGCGGCCTTGGCCTGCGCGACCCTCGCCGCCGAAGGGCTGCTGACCGAGGGCTGGACCGTACGCTGGCAGGGCGAGGCGCGGCGACGCCTGGGAGACGTCGCCGCGCGCGAGGTGGCGGCTTGGCTCCTTCTGCGGGCCGCGCCGCGAAGCCTCCCCGCGCTGGTGGCTCGTTGGGGTGAGCCCCTGGGCATGGTCTGGGGTGAGGGCGGCTTCTCCACCGACCTCGCGGGGTTCGAGGCCGACGCGCTGAGCGCGGGTGGCGTGGAGGACGCCACGCCCTTCCGCGCGCCGACCTGGTCCCTCGACGCCGAGCGCTACCTGACGGTTACTCCGCAGGAGGTGCAGGGCACCCTGGTCGTCTACACCGCCCGTTGCCTCGACCCGCGCGAGGTGCCTCGGGTCTTCGACCGCTACGAGGGGGCGGCGTCCCTCGATCCCTGGCGCGCAGGCCCGCTGCCCTCGGGGCGGCAGTGGGTGGGCTTCGCTCACCGGCGGGCCGAGGGCGAGCGCTTCGCCGGTTGGCACGTGGTGGAGGTCCCGTGACCCTCACCACGCTGATCGGACTCGAGCTGCGTCGCCTCGGGTTGGCCGGGGTCGGGGTCGCCGCGGTGTGGGGCGCCTGCGGCGAGCGCGCCACGCGCTGGGCGCCCGACGCGCACCAGGAGCTGCTCTACGCGCTGGGCTGCGTCGCCGCGCTCGTGGTGCTTGCGGGGCGGCTGCGGGCCTCGACCCAATCCGGCGGGATCGACGCCTGGCTCGCGAGCCTGCCCCTCGCTCCGCGCGGAGTGTTCCTGGCGCGGGCGGCCGCCCTCGCCGCGGCGGCC
>JAGQRJ010000226.1 GCA_020425635.1 Planctomycetota bacterium
GACCAACACCGTGGTCGGGACCCCGCTCTACATGTCCCCCGAGGCCCTGCTGGGCACGGAGCGCAACCGCTCGCCCCAGCAAGACGTGTGGTCCTTGGGGGTCTTGCTGTATCAGCTCCTCACCGACACCCTGCCCTTCGAGTGCGAGTCGCTGAGCGAGCTCTACGCCAAGATCACCTCCGGGGCCCGCCCCCCGAGCGGGGTCCGCGCGGTGCCGCGCGACCTGGAGCGGGTGTGCCTGCGCTGCCTGCGCCGGGACCCCCAGGAGCGCTTCCCCAACGGGGCGGCGGTGGCGGCGGCGGTGCAGGCTGCGTCCCTGGTGGAGGCCCGTCGTCCGTGGCCCCCCGCGCTGCGGGCCCTCGCGCTCGGGGCCCTGGTGGCGGGCGCCTGGCTCACCGTCCGCCAATGGCCCAGCACCGCCGTCACCCAGCCGACTTCGCCCACCCAGCCGCCGCCCAAGCCCCCCTTCCGCTTCCCCGCCACCGACGCCGAATACGTGGCCCTGCTCGGGCGGGCGCTCGCGAAGGAAGACCTGGACGAGCTGCGGGTGCTCGTCGACGCGGGCGTCGCGCGCGGCCACCCCGACGCCTATCAGGTCAAGGGCGTCATGCACGAAGCCGGCTTGGGCGGCCCCGTCGACCTCGTCGCGGCCGCGGAGTGTTTCAAGCGTGCGGCGCGCGGGGGGTCGCCCCGCGGGCTCTGTTCGCTGGCCTACGCGCTCCAGGAAGGCCGCGGGGTCGACCGCGACCTCGAGGAGGCGCGGCGGCTCTACGAGCGCGCGGCGAAGCTCGGCTTCGCCCTGGCCCACGCCTACCTGGGCAAGCTCTACATGGAGGGCCTCGGCGTAGAGACGGACCTGGCACGCGCCGAAGAGCACCTGCTCGCGAGCGCGGAGGAGGTCGACGAGTCCGCGTTTCGCCTGGCCTCGATCTATTTCAAGCAAGGCAAGAACGACGCCGGCGATCGCTGGCTGCGCAAAGCCGCCGACCGCGAGCACCCGCAGGCGATGTACGAGTTCGCGGTGACCCTGCTCGAGCACCAGCAGACCCGCGAAGGTCTCGAGTGGCTGCGTCGCAGCGCGGAGAAGGGGTGGGACCAGGCCGAGGTGCGCCTGGGCTCGATCTACCTCGACGGTCAACTGCTCCCCAAGGACCTGGCGCTGGCGCTCGAGTGGGTCAGGCGCGCCGCGGAGCACAGCGCGCTGGGGAGGTACAACCTGGGGGTGTTCTACGAGCGCGGCTACGGCGTCGCGCCCGATCCAGCCCGCGCACGGGAGCTCTTCGCCGCGGCCGCCGAGGGCGGCGAAGTCACCGCCATGCTCAAGATGTTCCACGTCCTCCTCGAGGGCCGGGGGGGAGCCCCCAACCCGGTCGGCGCGCACCGCTGGCTGCGCAAGGCGGCGGAGGCGGGCAGCTCCCTGGGCTGCGGGCTCCTCGGCAAGCGGATCATGTTCGGGCGGACCCCCGACAGCGTAGACCTCGGCCCACGCGAGCGGCACACGCGCGCGCTGCCTTGGCTCGTGCGCTCCGCGCGCACGCCGCGCGCCGAGGCTTACTACGACCTCGGCTACTGCCTCGCCAAGCTCGACCGCACCGAGGAGGCGATCGCGCACTTGCGCCAGGCTGCCCAGGCCGGCTTCAGGAACGCCTACTCCACCCTGGGCGAGGTCCTGTGCATGGAGGGCAAGACCCGCGACACCGCCGAGGCCATGCGCTGGTTCCGCAAGGCGGCCGAAGAGGAGCACCCCAGGGCGCTGCTCGGGATCGGTCGGATCCTGGAGGGGGAGTTCGACGACCCCCCCGACTACGCGGGCGCCCGCGCCGCCTACGAGCGCGCGGCCGCGGCCGGGAGCCGCGGCGCCATGTTTCGCCTGGGGCGCCTGCTCAAGGGCGACCAGGGCGGTCCGCCCGACGTCGCGCGCGGACGCGCCCTGCTCGAGCGCGCCTTGGAGGGAGAGCTCGTCGCCGAAGACAAGGACCCGACCTTCGTCGCCGCGATCGAAGAGCTCCTGGCCGACTACCCCGCGGAGTAGACGCCCCACACGACGCGCGGCCTGCTCGAAGAGCAGGCCGCGTTCAAGGGAGCAGGGCCGCTACTGGCCTGCCTAGCTCGCCTCGCGCCGGGCCTTGGTGGTCTTGCGCTTGGGCTTGGCGGCGGGCTTCTTCTCGGCCTTGGGCTTCTTGCTCCCGTCGTCGTCGGGGTCTTGCCACACCGGATCGCGACCCTCGATCATGTCGACGGTCAGGCGGAAGGTGCCCACGTCGGTGCGCCCGGGGAGCTCGTAGAGCACGTCGAGCATGACCTCTTCGAGGATCGAGCGCACACCGCGCGCCCCGGTGCCGCGGTCGAGGGCCCGGCGGGCGACGATCTTGAGCGTGTCCTCGGGGATCTCGAGGTCGGCGCCCTCGAGCTCGAAGAACTTGCGGTACTGCCGCACGATCGCGTTCTTGGGCTCCATGCAGATCCGGATCAGCTGCTCCTGATCGAGGGGCCGCAGCGCGGTCAGGATCGGGAGGCGCCCGACGAACTCGGGGATCATGCCGAACTGCAGCAGGTCGTCGGTGGTCACCTGCTCGAGCAGGTCGCCGACCTCTTGCTCGAGGGTCTGCTCCTCCTCTTCCTCCTGGGTGAAGCCCAGCATGCGCTTGCCGACGCGGGCGCCAATGATCTCCTCGATCCCCTGGAACGAGCCGCCGCAAATGAACAGGATGTTGCTCGTGTCCATTTGGATGTACTGCTGCTCGGGGTGCTTGCGCCCCCCCTGCGGCGGAATGTTCGAGATCGTGCCCTCGAGCATTTTGAGCAGCGCTTGCTGCACGCCCTCGCCGCTCACGTCGCGGGTGATCGAGGGGTTGTTGCTCGTCTTCTGGATCTTGTCGATCTCGTCGACGAACACGATCCCGCGCTCGGCGCGCGCGAGGTCGTAGTCGGCGTTCTGCAGCAGGCGCAGGAGCAGGTTCTCCACGTCCTCGCCCACGTAGCCGGCCTCGGTGAGCGTGGTCGCGTCGCCGATCGCGAAGGGCACGTTCAAGAAGCGCGCGAGGGTCTTGGCCAGCAGGGTCTTGCCCGAGCCGGTCGGCCCGATCAGGAGCACGTTCGACTTCTCGAGCTCGACCTCGTCGTCGGGCGGCGCGAGCACGCGCTTGTAGTGGTTGTAGACCGAGACCGCGAGCACCTTCTTGGCGTGCTCCTGGCCGATCACGTAGTTGTCGAGGAAGGCCTTGATCGTCTTGGGCGGCGGCACGTCCTCGAGGGCGAGCCCAATGCTCCCGCGCTTCTCCTCGTGGATCAGGCTGTGGCAGAGCTCGATGCACTCGTCGCAAATGTAGTTGTTGGACGGGCCCTCGATCAGGCGGTCCACCAGCTTGCGGCTCTTCTTGCAGAACCCGCAGCGTTCGATATCGCTCCGCCCGCTCATTTCTTGTCCGATCTGTAGACGGCCTCGACGACCTGGTCGACGAGGCCATAGTCCTTCGCGCCCTGGGCGTCGAGGAAGAAGTCGCGCTCCATGTCCTCCGCGATCTGCGCCAAGGGCTTCTTGGTGCGGTCGGCGAGGATCGTCTGGATCGCTTCCTTGGTGTGCTTGATCTCGGCGGCCTGGATCTCGACGTCGGCCACGGTGCCCCGCGCCATGCTGAAGGGCTGGTGGAGCATGACCCGCGAGTGGGGCAGCGCGTAGCGCTTGCCGGGGGTCCCGGCCGCGAGCAGGAGCGCGCCCAGGCCGACCGCCTGCCCAATGCAGTAGGTCGCGATGTCGCACTTCACGAAGCGCATGGTGTCGTAGATCGCCATGGACGCCGAGGGCGAGCCGCCGGGGCAGTTGATGTAGAGGTGAATGTCCTGGCCCTTGTTCTCGAACTGGAGGAACAAGAGCTGGGCCATGACCACGTTGGCGATCACGTCTCCCACGGGGTTGCCGAGGAAAATGATCCGCTCCTTCATGAGGCGGCTGTAGATGTCGTATTCGCTCTCACCGCGCCCGGTGCGCTCGACTACGCGTGGAATGATCACGGGGAAAAGCCTCTCGGATACAGCCTGGCCGCACTCGTTGAATCGACGTAAGTATTGAAACCCTGAAGCGCTATCCGGGCAAGTAGAACTTGACCGAACGCCGCTCACACCGGGCAGTCTACGGCTTCGGGGCCATCTCGGCGGGGTCGATGTTTTTCTTCAGCCGACCCCCCCGACCCCCCCCTCAGGAGCCCCAGCCCTCGAAGGTCCCGATCACCTGGCGGAAGTCGGCGGGCACCTCGATCGGCTGCATGGCGTCGTCGACGGCGCAGTGCACGGTGTAGCCCTCGGCGACCAGCTTGTTGGTCCGCTTGTGCGCGATCCGGAAGCAGAAGGTGAAGCTCGTGCGCTTGATCTCCTTGGTGCACACGTCGATCACCAGGGGGTCGTCGAGGCGCGCGGGCGACTTGAAGTCGACGTGGGCCGAGACCACCACGTTCTCGAAGTCCTTGATCGGGCGGATCCCCTCCGAGAGCCCCAGGTTGCGCAGGTAGTCGACCCGCCCGACCTCCAGGTAGGTGAAGTAGTTGCCGTGGAACACGATCCCCATGGCGTCGGTCTCGGGCAGCCGCACGCGGACCTCGGTGCGGAAGTGGTACTGCATGGGGTCTCCCTGGCCAGGGTGGATTATCCAGGCTGGGGGCGGGTTGCCAATGAAGAGGGCGACACCCGGGAGGCTGTCGCCGGAGCGACACCGTGCGGCAGGCCCACGCCGACACCGACTCCGATCCTGAAACCTCAGGCCACCAAGCCGTAGGGGCGGAGCTTGCCTCCGCCCGCCGTCGCGCTCACCCGCGTCGCCTTCTTCCCGACTCCGACACCGACACCGACTCCGACTCCGACTCCGAAACCGACGCCGACGCCGAATCCGACGCCGAATCCGAAACCGACGCCGAATCCGACGCCGAATCCGAATCCGA
>JAGQRJ010000227.1 GCA_020425635.1 Planctomycetota bacterium
CGACCTCGCCGTTGAGGAAGTCGACGGCGGGGGCCTGGCCGCGCTCGATCGCGCGCAGCATGGACGAGCGCAGGCGGCGGTAGCGCGCGCCGACCGCGAGCAGGACGGCGTGCTTCGCGAGCAAGCCCTTGCTGCCGCGCACGCGGCGCTCGCGCGGCGTCAGCGCCAGCCACTCGAGGTCGAGGGTGCCCGAGACGACCTCGAGCTCGACCCCCTCCTGACGGGCCACGGCCACGACCTCGCTCATGACCTCGAGCGCCAGGCGGCGCACGAAGCGGTGGCGCATGAGCGCCCCCAGGCGGTTGCGGCCCAGGGTCCCGATCGAGCTGATCGCGCAGTTGATCGCGAGCTTCGACCAGCGCGCGCCGAGGAGGTTCTCGGTGAGCTTGACCCGGCCCGCGGCCTCGAGGATCGGCGCCAGGCGCTCGACGCTCGGCTCGAGCGGACCGGCGAGGGAGCCGAGGGTGAAGCCGCCCGAAGAGGTGCGCTCGAAGACGCCGGGCTCGAGGGCCGAGGCGCCCCAGGAGACGACCGCGCCGAGGGTCCGCTCGCGGCCCACGACCTCGGCCACCCGCAGCTCGCAGAGCCCGTTTTGCAGGCACACCATGCGGCCCTCGGGGCCGAGGAGCGCGGCCGTCGAGCGCGCGGCCTGCTCGACGTCGGTCGGCTGGGTGGCGAGCAAGACGTAGTCGTAGGGACCCCGCGCGTTCTCGGGGCGGCGAATCACGACCTCGTGGGTGGGCACGGTGCCCGGGGTGTTGGACCCGCGCAGGCGAAAGCCGTGGGCCTCGATCGCGTTGGCCGTGGCGGCGCCGCGGCAGAGGACCTCGACCTGGTGCCCCGCCGCGAGCAGGGTCCCGGCGAGCACGCCGCCGATCCCGCCCGCCCCGACGACGAGGATCCGGGGGCGGTCGGTCGAGCCTTGGGAGGTGCTGTCGGTGTCGGCGCTCATGCTCGCTCCTGTCCAGGCGTCCCCGTGCCGGACCCGCACACCATGCCGAACCGCGGGCAGGAAGACAAGAAAACGCTCAGCGCGCCTGAGGGTCGGCCCCGAGCCAGGCCTCGGCCTCGATCCAGTGGATCTTGCCGAAGCCCGCGATATAGCGCACCCGGCGGGGGGTGATCGCCCAGAACGCGAAGTCGTGGGTCTCCGCGAAGCGGGCGCTGGCGGGGAAGCGCGCGTAGTAACGGGCGGCGATCGCCTCGCGCTCGGCGCCCTCGACGGGCGCTGCGTCGCCGAGCAGGCTGATCCGCCACCCCGCCTGCGCGTCGCCTCCGGCCTCGACCACCGTCACGCAGCAGCGGGGGTCGGCGGCGAGGTTCTTCGTGTGCTGCGCGAGCCCGCTCACGTAGATCACGGGCCGACCCTCGGGCGTGGTCACGTAGGGCACGACCGAGCCGAAGGGGTAGCCCGGCACGGCCACCGACGTGGTCGAGAGCACACCTGCGTCGGCGCCCCGCCACAGGCCGTGGACCTCGCTCAGGAGCTCGTCGGTCACTGGGGCCTCCCTGGTACACGAAGACGCGCCGCAGCTCGTGGGCTCCGGCGCGCTCATACACCCGAGAGGATTCGAACCTCCAACCTCTGCCTCCGGAGGGCAGCGCTCTATCCAATTGAGCTACGGGTGCTCAGCCGCGAACTATACCAGACGGGCTGCGGGTCCAAGCCCACCCGACGAGCGAAATCGGAGGGGGCGTTCAGCGGGGGCGACGCCACCTGCTGCGCACGGCGCGGCGGTCGAGGGCGACGCCCCCGCCGAGGAGGAGCGCGCTGAGGCCGGCCAGGGTCAGGATCAGGAGGTTGAGCCCGTGCCCGGCGTGGAGGTTCGCGTTGAAGCACACCAGCGCCGCCAGGCCGAGGAGCAGACCCAGCCACAGCAGGTCGTCGGCCAGGCGCTTCTGCTGCTTGGAGTCGCGGAGCGCGGGGGAGATTCGGGTGACGAGGCGCCACACCGCACCACCGGCGTGGGCCGGCTTGGCGGGCGAGGGGGGGAGGGGAGAGGCCAAGGATCCGGAGGTGTGTTGCCACCGAGGCAGACGGGAAGAGCTCATGCTCCACCCGTTAGCAAGGTCCATGCCTCGCTAAACTCAACGCGCGGGTGGAACGGCTGTCGATCCGGATCCTAGCCGGAAGTCTTTTCCCTACAAATGGTTGGGCCTCCGGGGTGGCCCGCGAGCCGCCCAGCGAGCGGTCCCCAACTGAGCCGCAACGCCGTCCCCTGCAACCTGTGGGTGTAAGCCGTTTACACCCACGCGGGCCCAACCAACGACGCACGGCCGTCCGAAACGGACGGCCGCTCGCGGTGCACCCGTGCGTCGTCTACTTGCGGTCGCCGTCCTTGCGGTCGCCGTCCTTGCGGTCGCCGTCCTTGCGGTCGCCGTCCTTGCGGTCGCCGTCGGCCCCGTCGTCGTCGTCGTCGTCGTCGTCGTCGTCACCCTCGCGGTTCTTGCGGCGGGCTTCCTCTTCGCGGTGCTTGCGGCGGGCTTCCTCTTCTTCGCGGTGCTTGCGGCGGGCCTCCTCTTCGTCGCCCTTGCCCTTCTTCCCGCGCTTCTCCTTGCCCTCGCGGGCCTGCTCTCGCTCCGCGCGCCGGCGCTTGGCGCGCTCGGCCTCCTCGCGCCGCGCCTCACGGGCCTCGGCCCGATCGAGCTTGCCGTCGCCGTCCTTGTCGTAGCGGGCGATCAGCTCCTCGCGTTGACGTCGCTCGACGCGGCGCTTCTCCTCGCGCAGGTGGTCGCGCAGGTGCTTGAACTCGGCGCGGCTGAGCTTGCCGTTGCCGTCGTGGTCGAAGCGCTCGAGGTGATCGAGGATCAGCTCTTCGAGCTCGTGGTCGTTGAGCTGCCCGTCGTGGTCGAAGTCGTAGCGCTCGAAGAGCGTCTTCTCGGGCTCCTTCGCGGGCTCGTCCTCCGCGGCGGTCCAGCCTGCTCCAACGAGTCCGATCAAACCGAAGACGACTGCTGAGATCTTCACAGGGCGCTCTCCTCTCGAGCCGGCACGAGGCCATGCGACCCCTCGTGCGTTCGTCTCCTAGTCGCCCGGGCGGCGCTCGGCTCACGGGAAAAATCGGAGAAAGTCCGCGGGCGCGTCTCGCGCCAGGGGTTACGCCTCAGGGACGGGGCGGGAAGAACGGCTCGATCTCGAGCCAGCTCTCGCGCAGCCAACGCCGCCCCTTGGTGTGGGGGTCGCGCGTGGGGATCAGCAAGGCCGCCAGCGGGTTGAAGCTGGGCACCGTCATGGGGCTCTCTTTGAGGAGCACCCCGCGCGGCGAGTAGATCGCGCAGCGGATCGCGAGGTAGCTCGTGCCCAGCCCCACGAGGTGCGGGGTCTCGACGAAGGTCAAGTGGATCGCGCTCGTGCCCGGGCGGCGCTCGTTGAGCTCGGCGAGGCGTTCGCGCAGCGCCTCGACCGAGGCCGGGTCGTAGCTCACCCCGCTCACGTCGTAGCCCTGCAAGATCAGAGCCTCGAGCAGCGCGCCGCTGACCCCCTCGACGAAGGGGTCCTCGGAGTCCTCCGCGCGCAGCGGCCGGGTAATGAACACGTGGGCCGCCGCCGTCGCCTGCTCAGGCCCCGGGGGAGGGACGAACTCCGGGGCGCTGCACGCGCAGAGCAGGGTCAGCCCCAGCAGGGGCCAATGGACGGTGTCGGTGCGGCGTCTCACGGTCGGGCTATGGACGGGATCCCCAGAGGAATGCAGGGTTCTGCAACTCCCCTAGAAATACGTCTCCCACCGGTTGCCCTCGTACTTGATCGTGAAGATCGCGAGCAGCAACGCGCAGAGCAACGACACGCCCAGGGGGGCCCAGAACATGGTGTCGTCCTTGTAGTTCTCCGGGTTGAACATGAGCACGGTCCACGCGAAGAACGAGACCAGGCCCACGATCAAGAACAAGAAGTTGAGCATGAAGCCGGACTTCTCGGCGCGGGCCTTGTCGGCGGCGTGGCTCAGCGCGCCGTCTTCGGGGCGCGAGGCCACGTGTCCGCAGCTCGGGCACTCGATCGACTCCGCGGCCAGGCCCGGGTCGAACTCGTACTCCGAGAAGCACTCGCTGCACACCACGGGGAAGGGCGAGGCGGCTCCGCGCTTGCGCGGCGCGGCGGCCTTGACCGCCTTGCTCTTGCCGGTGGCCGACTTGGAGCGTCCGCTGACCGACTTGCCCTTGCCGCTGATCGACTTGGCGCGGCCCGTGGAGCGGCCTTTCGAGTGCCGCCCCGTCCCCTTGCCGACCGACCGGTTGCTGCCGCTGTTCTTCCTCGCCATGGCCCACCTGTTTGCTGGCTGACGCGCACGCCTCCCCTACTGTAAGGCCCCGCGGCGCGCTTTGCGAGTGCGCAGGGGGAGGCGCGCGGGTAGGGTGGGCGCCCGTGAGCGAGCCGACCCCTCCCTTGAGCCCCGCGGGGCCCGACCGGCGCGACGTCCTGAGCTGGGCGGCGGCCTGCACGGGCGCGGCCGCCGCGGCCTCGGTGCTCGGCGTGGGGGCCGCCGCGGTGTGGGGGACCCCCCTCGTGCTCGAGGGCTCGGGCTCGAGCTGGCAGAGCCTGGGGAGCCTCGAGCGCTTCCCCGAGGGCGTGCCGCTCAAGGTGCCCGTGATCGGGGTCCGCCGCGACGCCTGGACCCGGGCGGACGACGAGACCCTCGGCAACGTGATCGTGCGTCGCCAGGGCGCGCAGGTGCACGTGCTCTCGGCGACCTGCCCGCACAACGGCTGCGACGTGTTCTGCCGCGGCGCCGACTCGCTGTTCTGCCCCTGCCACGACAGCGACTTCGCCCCCGACGGCGCCGTGCGCACCGGGCCCAGCCCCCGCGGGCTCGACCCCCTCGAGGCGGAGGTCAAAGACGGCGAGGTGCTGGTGCGCTTCGTGCGCTTCGAGGTCGGGACCCCCGAGCGGCGCCCCCTGTGAGCGAGGGCCCGCCGCCGGAGCCGACCCCCCCCGCGCCCTCGCCGGAGGAGCCGCCAGCGCAGCCCGCTTCCGCGGGCGGCCGCTGGGCGTGGCTGGAGCGCGGGCTCGGGCTGCGCGAGCTCCTCGCGCTGGCGAACCCCCCGCTGCCCGGCGGGCCCGGCTGGTCCCAGGCCACCGGCGGGGTGCTGCTGGCGGCGCTCGCGCTGCAGGTCGCGACCGGGGTGTGCCTCGCGCACTTCTACGCCGCGAGCACCTCCAGCGCCTGGGGCAGCGTGTGGTTCGTCGAGCACCGGGTCCTGGGTGGCGGGCTGCTGCGGGGGCTGCACGCCTACGGCGCGAGCGCGGTCGTGGTGTGCCTCGGGGTGCACGTCGCGCGCCTCGGCCTCGCGGCCGCCTACCGCGCGCCCCGCGAGCTGACCTGGCTCTTGGGCCTGGCGCTGGTCCCGGTGGTCCTCGGCTTCGCGTTGACCGGCTACCTCCTGCCTTGGGACCAGCGCGGCTACTGGGCGACCCACGTGGCGACCGGGATCGCCGCGAGCACGCCGCTGCTCGGCGACCTCGTGGCCCAGATCCTGCGCGGCGGCCCCGAGCTGGGCACGCTCACGCTCTCGCGCTTCTACGCGCTGCACACCCTCGTGCTCCCGGCCTCGCTCGGCGCGGTGCTCCTGCTCGGGCTGCGCGCGCGCACGCGGCTCCCCCGCGCGGCCAGCGACCTGGCCTATTGGCCGCGCCAGGGCCGGCGCACGCTGGCGGTGTGCGCCGGGCTCGTCGCGCTGGTGTTCACCCTGGCCGCGCTGCGCGCGGTCGGGCTCGAGGCGCCCGCGGACCCGAGCGTGGTCTACTCGCCGCGGCCGGAGTGGTACTTCGCCCCCCTGCGGCAGCTCTTGAAGTACGTCCCCGAGCCCTGGGGGAGCGTGGTGCTCCCCGGCGCGATCGCCCTCGCCTGGTGCGCCCTGCCCTGGCTCGACCCCGCCGCTCGCCCCCGGCGTCGGCTGGCCCGCGGGATCGTGCTCGCCCCCCTGGCGGGCTACCTCGTCCTCGGGGCCTGGGCCGCCCGCGCCGACCTCTACGACGAGGCCTACCAGGAGGCTCGCGCCAGCGCCGACGCCGACGCCGAGCTCGCGCTGCGCCTCGCCGAAGACGGGATCCCGGCCGCGGGCGCGCACCTGCTCGTGAGCCGCTACCCGCCGCGCTGGGGCGCGCGCTTGTTCGCGCTGCACTGCCAGCGCTGCCACGCGGTCGACGGCCGCGGGGGCCATGACGGGCCAGACCTCACGGGCTACCTCGGGCGCGCCTGGCTCTACGGAGTGATCAAGGACCCCAACGACCCGCGCTTCTTCGGGCACACCAAGATCCGCGGCATGGACCCGCTGCCCCCCGACCAGCACGACGCCCTCCCCGGCTTGGTCGAGCTCTTGCGCGCGCAGGCCGAGCTCGGCGCGACCAACCCCGAGCTCGTGGCCCAGGGGGAGGAGGCCTTCTACGAGCTCGAATGCAACGCTTGCCACGGCCTCGAAGACCCCGAGGAGGCGATCCTCGGGCCGAACCTCCACGGCTACGGCAGCGCGGCCTGGCTCGAGGCCTTCCTCCGCGACCCCGGCGGCGAGCTGTTCTATGGCGAAGACAACGCCATGCCCGCCTCGGAGGACCTCAGCGACGCCGAGCTCGAGGCGCTCGTGACCTACCTGCGCGGGCTGGCCCCGCAGTAACCCGCTCAGGGTCTCTCGGCGTCGAAGTTGGAGTCGCAGTCGGAGGTTCGGAAGAAGGCGACGCGGAGAGCGCGACGGCGGGCGGAGGCAAGCTCCGCCCCTTCTATGGGGCCACTCTTGTCAATGCCTGATTTTCGATAGTCGCTCTCTTGGATCTCGAAGGCTGGTTGGTCGGCTCGTGAAGTGCGCTGGAG
>JAGQRJ010000029.1 GCA_020425635.1 Planctomycetota bacterium
CGCGGCCGCGCCCTTGGGCGCGCGGCTGGCCGCGCGGTCCGAGCAGGTGTGGGGCGCCCCGCCGGCCGACGCCTGGGTCGTGCCCGTGCCCCTGCACTGGCGGCGGCGGCGCAGCCGCGGCTTCGACCAGGCCGAGCAGATCGCCGACGGCTTCGCCTCGGCGCTCGGATTGCCCTTGGCGCGCTGCCTCCGCCGGCGCCGGCACACCGTGCCCTTGTTCGGGGTCGAGCTCGGCGCGCGCGACGCGCTGCTGGCCGACGTGTTCGCGCTGCGGCGCTGGGGAACGAGCGGGCTGCGCGGACGGCACGTGATCCTGGTCGACGACATTCGCACCAGCGGCGCGACCCTCGACGCCGCGGCGCGGGCCCTCAAGGCCGGCGGCGCAGGGCGGATTCACGCAGCCGTGGTCGCGCGCTAGCCACCGGAGGCAGCAGCAGCGGCAGCGGCAGAGGAAGGCACGGGCGAAGGCAAGCTTCGCCCCTACGGTTCGGGGAACGTCGGCGTCCTGCGAGCCCGGATCCCGCGAACGCCGGGCCACCAAGCCGTAGGGGCGGAGCTTGCCTCCGCCCGGCCCGAGGTCGCGACGTCCGCTCGTCCGAGTCGGGGGCAGAGGCAGCGGCAGACACCGACCCCTCCGAGACCGACGCCGAGGCCGGCCGGGCGACGGGCCGGAGCGAGGCGGGCGTGTCGCCTGCGCCCTCACCCGCGCGTGTATCCTGGGGGGCGTGAGTGAGTTCGCCTGCCCCCGCTGCGCGTTGGTCCTCCCCGCGCTCTCCTACTGCCCGCGCTGCCGCGCGCAGGCGCGGGGCGAGGCCTACGACCCCGACGCGGTCGACCGCCTCGAGCGCAGCTACGTGATCACCCTCGTCGCGCTCTCGCTGGGGGCGCTGGGGGTCCCGCGGCTGTGGCGGAGCAAGGCCTTCGGCACCGGGGGCAAGCTGTTCTGGAGCGCGATCGGGTTCGGCAACACCGCGGGGGTGTTCGTGTTGCTCTACCTGTTCGGCGCCTACTGGCTGCCCGCGCTGCTGCGCCCGATCCGCGAAGCCATGGGGCGCTGAGGTGCTGCGCTTCGCCTACAACACCAACGGCCTGCAGTCGCACCGCCTCGAGGACGCCCTCGCGCTGCTGGGCGAGACCGGCTACCACGGCGTGGCCCTGACCCTCGACCACATGCACCTCGACCCGCTGCAGCTCGCGCCGGGGGAGGTGGCGCGGGTGGCGCGCAGCCTGGCCCAGCGCCGGCTGCGCTGCGTGGTCGAGACCGGCGCGCGCTACCTGCTCGACCCGCGGCGCAAGCACCGCCCGACCCTGATCGACCCGCAGCCCCTGGAGCGCATGCGCCGGGTCGACCTCCTGCGGCGCTCGCTCGAGGTCGCCGCCGAGCTCCAGGCCGAGGCCTTGACCCTGCACACCGGGCCCCTCGACCCCGCGCAAGACGCCCAGGACGCGCAGCGCTTCCTGCTCGACGGGCTGAGCGAGCTGCTCGAGAAGGCCACGGAGCTCGGGGTGCCCCTGGCCCTCGAGCCCGAGCCCGGCCACTTCGTGGCGACCCTCGCGCAGTTCGAGGCGCTGCAGGCCACGCTCCCCGAGCTGCGCCTGACCCTCGACGTGGCCCACGTCTCGGTCGAGGCCGAGGAGGGGACGCCCGCCGAGGCGCTGCGCCGCTACGCCGACGCGCTGGCGGTGGTGCACCTCGAGGACGCGCCGCGGCGGGTGCACGCGCACCTGCCCTTCGGCGAGGGCGAGCTCGACCTGCCCGGCGTGCTCCAGGCGCTGGTCGAGGTCGGGTTCGCCGGGCTGTGCGCGGTCGAGCTCTCGCGCCACTCCCACGCCGCGCACAGCTTGGTGCCCGCGACCTGGGACGCGCTGCAGGCGGCGCTGCCCTCCCGCTGAGCCAGGAGGGCAGGCCGCGCGGCGAGCGCTGAAGCGCTACCAGCTCCCGGTCTTGGAGAGGTTCGCCTTGGGGATCTCGTAGCCGAACTCGACCAGGGTCGGGCCGAACTGGGTGGGCCCGGCGAGGGTGTAGTCGTCGGGGATCCCGCGCAAGGCGGTGAAGCGCAGCCCCGCCTCGCTGGGCTTGCGCGAGAACGAGAGCGCAATGATCTCGTAGCGCCCGTCGCGCTCGAACAGCCCGAAGCCCTGGCCGACGTAGTTGTCGACCTGGGTCTGGTTCGGGAAGGGCTTCATGACCTTGTTCGTCTCGGCGCAGGTCAGCTTGAGCAGCGTCCCGTACTTGGCGAGGTGGTCGGCGTTGGGGATCTGGCCCTTGAGGTCGGTCACGCCGAACGCGTCGGGGTAGACGACCGCGGCCAGCTTCTTCGCCCACAGCGCGTCGTAGTAGGCCTTGAGCGCCGTGCGGGAGCCCCGGTTCATGCTGACCTTCAAGCGGCCGTAGGCCCCCGGCTTGTCGACGTCGAGGGTCACGCTGCCGTTGGTCGCGAGCTCGAGCTCGTGCTCGCCGTCGGGCAGCTCGAGCAGCCAGCGCGCGAAGTGCAGGGCCGGGAGGTAGGCCAGGTGCGAGTCGTAGGCGGTCGTGGCCGGGTCGGGCAGGAGGTCGACCTCGACCACGCCCACGGCCTCGAGGGCGTCACCGCTGAGCTTCGAGTAGACCGGGAGCCGCCAGGGCTCGGCCGTGGAGCCCGCGAGGCGGAACTTGAGGTCGGGGATCCGGGTCGTCTCGTAGCCGAGCGTCGAGTCGCGGCGCTTGAAGTCGAGGGACTTCACCGACTGCGTGAGGTAGCCGCGCAGGTAGAGCGGCTTGCCGGGGGTGAGCTCCGCGACCACCTGCTCGGCGCGCTCGCTGCCCAGGGTCGGGCGGCTCGAGAACGCGACCAGCTCGCGCAGGTGCTCGCGGTGGAAGGGCCCCTTCATGAGCGGGGCGATCGCCTTCAGGCGCTCGGCGAGCAGCGCGCGGGCCTCGC
>JAGQRJ010000228.1 GCA_020425635.1 Planctomycetota bacterium
CGATCCTCGGCTTCGAGCTCACCCAGCCCGACGAAGGCGCGTGGGGCGAGCGCGTGCGCAGCGTGCTCAGCCTGCTGGTCGGGTTCGAGGTCCCGCCCCAGGAGCGCGCCTCCCTCGAGCGCATGGCGCGCCGCCGCCTGAGCGCCACGCCCGCGTCTCCCGACGCCCTGGAGCTCAACGAAGACGGCGTCGAGTCGCGCTGAGCCTCAGCGCCTCGCGCCCAGGAGCTCGACGAAGACGGCGTCGAGTCGCGCTGAGCCTCAGCGCGCCTCGCGCCAGGCGCTGAGCCGGCGCTTGGCGTAGGCCCCGATCGCGGCGTTGCCCGCGGCGGTCATGTGGCCGTCGCCGTAGAAGGTGGGCCCCGCGGCCGCGGCGAGCTCGGGCCCGTCGGTCGGATCCCACACCTCGAGCCCGAGCTCGGCGAGCAGCGCGAGGATCCGCTCGCGGCGGAGCTGGGCCAGGGCGCGCACCCGCGCGTCGGTGTGGGTCTCGGGGTCGACCCGCGGGCTGGGGAACACGAGCAGCACGAGCTTCACCCCCCGCCCGGCCAGGGTCCCTTGGGTGCGCGTGAGCACCGTCCGCAGCCGCTCGAGGCCGAGCTCCTCCTGCGCCGAGAGCGCCACCGGCTCGTCGCTGGCTTGCTCGGTGGGCGGCGGCCCGCGCCAGGCGGGCAGCACCTGCAGGGTCAAGAAGCGCGGAAAGGCCAAGGCCTGGATCGCGTCGGGGATCGCGTCGTAGCGGTGCTTGATCGCGACCAGCGCCCCGGCCTCGTCGAGCTGCCACTGGCTGCGCCAGGCGAGGTCCTCGAGGTCGTTGTCGGGGGTCAGCTGCTGGATCACGAGGTCGGGCTGCAGCTCGTCGAGGCGACCCTCGAGGAACAGACAGGCCGTGTCGGGGGCGTAGCCGCTCGCCCAGCCGGCGTTCAGCGCCTCGGTGCGCGCGTCGTCGAGGGCCTGGACCCACACCTCCTCGTCTTCGACGCCGAGGCCGAAGGTGTTCGAGTCGCCCACGGCCAGCACCCGCAGCTTCGCCGGGTCCTTGGGGCCGAGGTCCGCGGCCTCCCTCAGCCCCTGGGCGTTGATCGCGTAGCCGTGGTCGTACTCCCGGGTCAGCGCGCGCATGCGCCCGCTCGCCCCCGGGCGCAGCTCGCGGACCCACACCGGGTGCGAGCGGATCGCCCCCCACAGGTCGGCGTAGGCCGGGTGGCGCAGGCGCACGTAGCTCTCGCCCAGCAGCAGCACGAGCAGGGGGGAGAGCACGAGGGCGAGGGCGAGCGCGATCAGGCGGCGTTTGGCGCGGGGGGAGAGGGCCATGAGTTCAGCGTAGCGCCTGGCCACGCTTTGAGGGCGTCGGTGTTCGGCGTCGGTGTCGGAGTCGGAGTCGGACTTGCCGGCGCCCTCGCGCATACCAAGCCGTAGGGGCGGAGCTTGCCTCCGCCCGTGCCTTCCTGTCGGAGTCGGACAGAGGGATTGAACGCGGAGGCGCAGTGGACGCGCAGGCCTGCCGGGTGGGAAGGCCCGGCAGGCGGTGTCGGTGTCGGAGTCGGAGTCGGAGCTTCGGGCCAACTGTGGCTCGCGGTGTAGGCGACGGCGGAGGGGAGGGCCGGGGTCCGCGGCTCGGCGCTGGAGGTGCCCCTCCACGAAGGCTACCGCTGAGAATCGTCAAGGGGGTGGCACCTCCAGAAGCCTCGCTCGCGGACCCCGCCCCCCCCCTCCGCCTGGGTTCGGGCCAGTCGGGAATCAGGGGTCCCGTGCAATCGAGGGCGCAGGAGCGCGTCGGCCCTGCGAATCACGCGCGCCGCGTACTCAGGCGTGTCGACCGCAGGACCGACGCGCTCCGCCCCGTCCGGCGTGCTGGGGCGCTGCCGGGTCACTCGCGCCGCGGAGGGAAAGGGCCCCCGTTGGCGAAGGTCGTGGCGGGGCTCACGGCCTGGCCTCCCGCGGTGTCGCCGCTCGGAGTCGGCCTCGGTGTCGGAGTCGGTGTCGGTTTGGGTGTGGGTGTCGGTGTCGGAGTCGGAGCTCCGGGCCAACTGTGGCTCGCGGTGTAGGCGACGGCGGAGGGGAGGGCCGGGGTCCGCGGCTCGGCGCTGGAGGTGCCC
>JAGQRJ010000229.1 GCA_020425635.1 Planctomycetota bacterium
AGCAACCGTCGGGCGGAGACGACCGTCGCCGCCGAAGACCCGCAGACCCCGCCGCAAATGACCCTCCCCGGGGACGCGACCGACCCCGCGAGCGACCCCGACCCCGTCGCGGACCCCGCGGCAGACCCCGAGCCCGAGGCGGGCCCCGACCCCGTCCCCGTGGTCGACCCAGACCCCGCGGTCGACCCAGACCCCGCGGTCGACCCAGACCCCGACCCCCGGCTCGCGGCAGACGCGGCGGCGGCGGCGGACCGCCTGGCCCTCGACGCGCTGCGCGTCCTGGTCAGCGAGGCCCAGACCGGCGCCAAGGTCGGCGTCGAGGAGGACGCGCCGGGGCTGGTCGCAGCCGTAGAGTCGCTGCGCGCCGACGCGATCCAGGCCCTCCGCGCAGGCGACTACGCCGGCGCCAAGGCCGCGCTGCAGGCCCTGCTGGAGAAGAGCCCCAACGACCCGGACGCGACCTTCCGCATGGGCCTCGTAGGCCACTACGCGGGCGACCTCGACGCGGCCGAGGCCTCCTACCAGCGCGCGACCGAGCTCGCGCCCGACGACCCGCGCCCGCTGAACAACCTCGCGCTGCTCGCGCTGCGCCGCAACGACCCCGATGCCGCCCGCAAGCACCTGGCCGCGGCCCGCAGCCGCGCTCCCACAGACCCGGACGTGCTCACCAACCTCGCGCGCCTGGCCGAGGACCCCGAGCAGGCGCTGGCGCTCTACGCCGAAGCCCTCGACGCGCGCCCCGACCACGGCCCGGCCCGCCTCGGCCGCGCCCAGCTGCGCGTCGAGCGCGGCGACTTCCCCGGCGCCCACGGAGACCTCCAGGTGCTCCTCGCCGAGGGCGCGCCCTACCGCGGGCAGGCCCTCGACACCCTGGGCGTGCTCGCGCGGCGCCAGGGCGACCTCGCGGGGGCCGAGAGCATGCACCGCGAGGCGGCCGCCGCGGACCCGCCCGCCCCGGAGGCGCGCACGAACCTCGCGCTCGTGCTCCTCGACCAGCGCAAGGCCGGCGAAGCGGCCAAGCTGCTCGAGGCCGAGGTCGCGCGTCGCCCCGAGTCGGCGCGCACCTGGCTCGCGCTGGGGATCGCGCGCACCCAGCTCGCCCAGGACTCGCCGCCCCTGCTCTACGAAGCGAAGGCCGCCTACGAGCGCTCCCTCGAGCTCGACGACGCCAACTGGGCCACGCACCACAACTACGCGCTCTGCGCCGAGCGCTTCGGCAACTACCTGTTCGCCATGCAGCAGTACGAGCGGGCGATCGAGCTCGCGCCCGCGCAGGGCGCGCCCTACGCCAACCTCGCCCGCCTCCTGCAGCGCGGCGGCAAGGCCGACAAGGCGCTGAGCCTGCTCGAGGTCGCCAGCGAGCAAGCCCCCGACGACTACGAGCTCGCCTATCAGCGCGCGTATCTCCTCGCCGAGGAGGGGCGGAACATCGAAGCTCGCGACTCGCTGCGGCGCTTCCTCGAGCTCGCCCCGCCCGACGACCCCCGAGTGCCCGAGGCCAGCAAGGGCCTCGGCGGCAGCGGCGGATAGGTCGTGGCGCAGGGCACCAGCAAGTCCCTCCTCGGGCGCGTGGTGCTCCTGATCGGGCTCTCCCTGTTCACCGTCGAGCTGGCCGTGCTCGCGGTGTTCACCGCCTTCGCCTACGGGGAGCGGGTCGCCGACCGGCACGACAAGCTCGACCGCTTCGCCACCCAGATCCGCGAGGGCGTGCGCGCCGCGGTCCTGCACTCGCGCCCCGACGACGCGGAGATCGACGCCGAGCTGCGTGAGGCCATGGAGCGCGGCGAGCGCGCGCACAGCGCGCCGCCCGCCTCGCACGTGGCCGCCACCGACTTCCCCGTGGAGGTGTGGGTGTTCGTCGACGGCGAGGCGCGGAGCTACCGCGGCGGGAGCCTCGCGCCCCCCCTCGAGGCGCCGTGGGCCGGCCCCTGGCCCGCGGGGGTCCGCGAGCTGAGCGCGAGCGGCGACCTCCCCGGGCGAACCCTCGAGGACTCCGAGCAGATCGCGCGGCTCGAGCCGATCCCCTCGGGCGACAACGGCCCTCCCGCCGGGGTGCTCTACGTGCGCACCGACCTCAAGGACCTGCGCTGGGACGTGCTCCAGGGCAGCCTGATCGCCTTCGCCGCCGGAGCGATCGCGGTGTTCGTCACCGCCTTGGTGACCCTGTTCTACCTGCGGCGGGCCTTGCTCCGCCCGCTCTCGGAGATGGTCCGCGCCGACAACGCCGCGCGCAGCGGCAACCACTCGCGCGCCGTCGTGCCCCCGGGCGAGATCCCCGACGACGAGGTCGGCGCGATCATGCGCAGCCGCAACCGGCTCTACCTGAACATGATCGAGGCCCAGCAAGACCTCGACCGCAAGAACGCGCTGCTCGCCGAGCAGCGCGAGGAGCTGCGGGTGTGGGGCCGCCGGCTGGAGAAGCTCGTCGGCGAGAAGACCGAGGCCCTGCTCCAGGCCCGCGACCGCCTGCACCAGACCGAGAAGCTCGCGGCCGTGGGCCGCCTCGCGGCCAACGTGGCGCACGAGATCAACAACCCGCTGGCCTCGATCGCAGGCTACGCCGAGGCCGCGCGGGAGGACCTCAAGGACGGGACCTCCGCCGACGTGGAGTCGGCCCTGGGGACGATCGAAGAGCAAGCCTACCGCTGCAAGGACATCCTCAAGCGCCTGCTCGGCCTCGCCCGCGCCGACGCGCTGGACGCCGAGCCCGTGGCCCTGCGCTCCTTGATCGAGGCCACCCTCAGCCTCGCCGAGCCGCGCGCCGAGCAGCGCGGCGTGGGCCTCGAGCTGCTCGAGACCCCGAGCGACCTGGGCGTCGAGAGCGACGCCGGAGCGCTGCAGCAGGTCGTGCTGAACCTGGTGGAGAACGCGATCGACGCCGCGGCCGCCAACGGACAGCCGGCCTGGGTCCGCGTGCGCGCGGCCGCCGACGGCGAGCGCGCGACCCTCGAGGTCAGCGACAGCGGCCAGGGGATCCCCCCCGAGATCGCGGCTCGGGTGTTCGATCCCTTCTACACCACCAAGCCGATCGGTCGCGGCACCGGCCTCGGGCTGGCGATCTGCCAGAGCCTCGTGGAGCGCCTCGGCGGTTTGCTCGAGCTCGAGCCCGGCGACGGCGACCGCGGCGCGACCTTCCGGGTGACCCTCCCGGGCCGCCTGTTCGACACCTCCGCCGTCCAGTCCGCGCTCCCCAAGAGCGCATAACGCACGCAAGCTCATTTAAAACAATGCCTTAAGGATCTCGCTCAAAATCAGCAGACCGTGCTTGTCACGATCCATTTTGGGATTATATTCCCAAATGTGAGTGACGCGCCGCTGCCCGAGCTGCTTGCCGAGTCCACCGGCAAGATCCTGCGAGCCCTGACCCGGGTCCTGCTGCGCAATGGCGTTGCCTGCGGCACCGCGGAGCAATGGATCCGCAAGGCCTACGTCGACGAAGCCTTCAAGCTCGCCACCGAGGCGGGCGCCAAGCCGACGGTCTCCAGCGTCTCTGCCCAGACCGGCCTCTCCCGCAAGGAGGTCAAGCGACTCAGCGGACCTCAGACGACCCCAGGTGGCCGCAGCGAGAAGTACAACCGCGCGGTCCGGGTGCTCAACGGCTGGCTCAACGACCGCGCCTACTCCAGCGAGGAGGGCGTGGCGCTGCCGCTCTCGCTCCAGCCCGACGCCGAGCCCTCCTTCGCTCAGCTCGTGAAGGACTACAGCGGCGACGTCACCCCCAAGGCCATGCTCGACCTGCTCACCGCGTCGAGCTGCGTGTCCACGACCCAGGACATGGTGCACCTGGTGCGCCACGCCTACGTGCCTGCCAACGACTCGAGGGAGATCCTGCGAATCCTCGGCAGCGACTCCGAAGAGCTGATCCGCACGATCGATCACAACCTCACCTGCGACGCCCAGGAGCGCCGGCTGCAGCGCAAGGTCTCGACCTCGCTCTTGCCCCGGCGGCTCGCCCGCTCCTTCAAAGAGCTCGTGCGCCGCAGGTCTCAATCTCTGCTCGAGGAGTTCGTGTCGTGGCTGAACGACAACGAAGCGACCTCCGACGAAGAAGCCCTCTACGTGAGCGTAGGGATCTACCTCTACGAACACGACGTACCACAGGAGCCCGACCGATGACTCGACACTTCGCCAAGCGCGCGACCGCGACAGCGCTGATCTTGGCCCTCGCAGCCTGCGGCGGCGGCGGCTCCGGCGGCGGCGCCGGGATCGGCGGCAGCGGCTACAAGTCGAGCGGCACGATCACCGAGTTCGGCAGCATCTTCGTCAACGGCGTAGAGTTCCAGACCACGGGCTCCGTGTTCGAGATCGAGGACTCCCCAGGCGCTCAGTCGGACCTGCGGATCGGCATGCGCGTGGTGGTCGAGGGCAGCGTCGACGCCAACGGCACCACCGGCGTCGCGACCCGCGTCCGCTTCGAGGACCAACTCGAAGGACCGATCCCGTCCGCCTCGACGGTCTCCACCGACGCAGACGGCGAGACCAAGAGCTTCACGATCCTCGGCGTCCCGGTCACCGTGAGCGGGGTCGATACGACCTTCGTGGGGACGACCTTCGCCACGATCGCTCCGGGTGCAGTCCTGCAGATCAGCGGCTTCTTCGACGCCAGCGGACTCCTGCACGCGACCGCGGTCGTGAACAAGAGCGCGTTCACCCCGAACGCGACCGTGGTCGAGGCCAAGGGCACGATCACGAGCCTCGCGGCGACCACCCTCGCGCTCCGCGTCGGCAACGCCACGCTCGACGTCGACTTCACCAGCGCCGACCTCAGCCGCGTGCCGGGCGGCCTGGCCACCGGACAGCTGGTCGAGGTCAAGGGCACGCTCGCCGCGGACACCGCCACCACGATCGCCTCGACCGCGATCAAGCTCGAGGACGACTCCTTCAACGAAGGCGCGCAAGCCGAGCTCGAGGGGATCATCACCAGCTTCGGCTCCCCCAGCAGCTTCGCGGTCGACGGGCAGCAGGTGAACGCCAGCGCCGCCGCGCGGACCCCGGCGAACCTCACCCTGCGGGCCGGGATCAAGGTCGAGGTCGAGGGCTCGATCACCAACGGGGTCCTGCAAGCGACCGCGGTCAAGCTGCGTGAGGGCAGCCTGCGCGTGCACGCCACGGCGTCCAACGTCAACACGAGCGCGAACACCTTCGACCTGCTCGTCGCGGGGCAAGCCGTGACCGTCACGGCCAACACCAGCACCGAAATGGAAGACAAGACCTCCTCCAGCAACCTCAGCCTGGCGACCCTCGGCAACGTCAACGGACGCT
>JAGQRJ010000230.1 GCA_020425635.1 Planctomycetota bacterium
CAGCCCCCAGCCGTTCGAGGGCGGGAGCTTCCGGGACGCGCCGCTCATGCCGAACCCAGAGACCGTGTGGCTGGTCCGCGACGGAGCGAAGACCGACCCGGCTCCGTCCCTCGAGCTGCTCCCGGAGTTCCGCCCCGGCGACCCCGGCGCGCCGCGCCCGGCGAGCGACCAGGACGCGGGACGAATCCACGCGTCGGCCCTCTCCCCCAGCGGCGGCCGGGTGGTCGTCGGCGGGACGGGGACCCTCCCTCGGCTCTACGACGCTCAGACCGGGGCGCTCGTGGGCGAGCTGCGCGACGCGAAGGAGCAGGAGCCCGGCTTCGACACCCGCTACCTCAGCTTCAGCCCAGACGGCGTCTGGGTCCTCGGCACGGCCGTCCTCGTCACCGCGGCGGGGGAGGACGACACGGGCTGGCTGCAGGTGTGGGACGCCGAGACCCGGGCGCTGCTCTGCCGGACCTTCGTCAACCGCAAATGCAACCGCCCCTTCGCCAGCCAGGACCGCACGCGGGTCGGCGTGGGACACCGCACCGGCGCGACGCTCTACGAGGTGAGCGACGGCGAACTCCGCCTCCGGAGCGAGCTCGCGCTGGGTCAGCCCGCCGACGGGCTGAGCGTGCGCGACGGCCTGTTCCTGATCGACGACGGCTACGTGCTGCTCTCGGGTGGGCAGGTAGAGCAGCCCAAGCGCCCCGGTCGCCTCGAGCTCTGGCGCCTGGGAGGCGGGACCCCGGTTCGGGTGCGCACCCTGCGCGAAGAGGGCCCGCAGACCGACGTGTGCCGCGGCCGGCTGACGCTCTCCGGCGACCGCAGCCTGCTCCTCGTGGGGAGCCTCAAGGGCCAGATCGAGGTCTACGAAGGCGACGCGCAACCGCCCGCCGAGTTCCTCGACGGCCGCTAGCCGGAGCGAGTCGGCCGCTCTGCCGCCGCGAGCGAGGCGCAAGCGACAGTGTGTACCCGGCCGCAGCCCGGGTCTCACTGCCTTGAACAACACTGCTGGCCGCACTTCGAATCCACGAGCGGAGCAAGTGGTGAGAAGTGTGGGTTAGCGACGCCGTCTCCGGTAGCCCCTCCAACGACGCACGAGGCATGCCTCCAGGCCCTCTCCAAGCATGAGCCCCAGCGAGAGCGCCAAGTAGCAAAAGAGCCCGTAAGGCCAGAAGAACCCACGTGCGATCGCGATCAGCGACAGGGACATGGCGACCACGCCGAGTTGGATCCCGCGAGAGGCCGACAGCGTCCGAGGGAGGAAGACGGCGAGGTAGGGGAGGCAGGACCGAGGAGAGAAGGTCTCCCAGAAGCCGTCTGCGCGAATCACCAGGAGCACGTGTTCCAAAGCCTCAGCGGGCGAGCACCCAGTAGCAAGTAGGTAGTTCGCCCAGGGTGGCAACACGTTGGCAAGCAGAAGCGTCGGAGCCGCGAGGGCGCTGAGGACGGCGACCCGCTCCCACCCGAGGAAGGGGCGAACGAACTCTTCCCCGAGGGACAGGCTCACGGTCCAAGCACACGAGGAGACCGACCCCGGCAAGAGGATGGTTGCACACTCCACGAACACCACCCACCCGAGGTCGTGGAAGTAACAGAAGAGCGCGAACCACACGAAGCGGCCCACGGACCCGATGGCGCCTCCAACCAGCCCGACCACGAGCGCCCGGAACACCGCGCGGTGCGCGGGGAGCCCAACGCCATGACCCGGGAGCGGTGCGCTGAGGGAGTCCACTAACGGACCCCGCTCGGCGGGCGCGGCCGGGAGCAGCGCGGGGAACGGGCCAGGGGGAGGGCTGGAGCTGACACCCTCGCCCTCGCGCAACCGGCATGCCGGCCGGATCTCGACTCGGGGTGTCCTCGGTGAGCAAGCCCCTACCCGCGTGGGAAGGCTTGTCACGCATGCGCGTCGGTCAGCGTTCCTGGGGCGCCTGTGGTCGGACTGTTGGCTACCCGTTCACCGCGCGCATGCTCGCCTCGGGGTAGCGCGTGCCCGCGGCGAAGCCCGTGGGCGCGACGGCGTCGATCCGGGCGACGTCGGCGTCGCTGAGCTTCACGCCCACGGCGGCGGCGTTCTCCTCCAGGCGCGCGACCTTCGTGGTTCCCGGGATCGTGACCAACTGCGGGTGGCCCTGGATCAACCAGGCCAAGGCGAGCTGCGCCATGGTGCAGCCCTTTTCTCGAGCCAGGGCCTCGAGCTCGGCGACCACGGCGAGGTTCTTGGCGAAGTTCTCGCCCTGAAAGCGGGGAGTGTTGCGCCGGTAGTCGTCGGCGGGGAGGTCGTCGACGGTCTTGAAGCGACCCGTGAGGAAGCCGCGTCCGAGCGGGCTGTAGGCGACGAAGGTGACCCCCAGCTCGCGGCAGGTGGCGAGGAGCTCGTCCTCGGGCTCCCGACTCCAGAGGGAATACTCGGTCTGCAGGGCCGCGATCGGGTGCACGGCGTAGGCGCGACGCAGGGTCACGGGAGCCGCCTCCGACAGCCCCAGGAAGCGGACCTTGCCCGCCTGCACCAGCTCGGCCATGGCGCCGACCGTGTCTTCGATCGGGGTCTCGGGGTCGACCCGGTGCTGGTAGTAGAGGTCGATCACGTCGACCCCCAGGCGCTTCAGGCTGGCGTCGCAGGCCCGCCGCACGTAGTCGGGCTTGCCCGAGATCCCCACGAATGCCCCGTCTTCGCCGCGCAAGATCGAGAACTTGGTCGCCAACACCGCGCGCTCGCGACGGTCGCGGAGCGCCTTCCCGACCAGAGTCTCGTTCGCGCCCACACCGTACATGTCTGCGGTGTCGAGGAAGTTCACTCCCAGGTCGAGGGCGCGGTGGATCACGCCGATCGACGAAGCCTCGTCGCGCTCGCTGCCGTAGAAGTCGGACATGCCCATGCAGCCCAGCCCGATCGCCGAGATCTGCGGCCCGTTCCTGCCCAAGGTTCGCGTTTGCATGCGTCGCTCCGTTTCGTGCTGGGAGGGGGTAGGGTCGCGCATGCGCGCGCGCTGCGCCAGCGCGCGGCCAGCCCGGTCGGCCGTGGTAGGCTCCGCCGAGCGCGACCGGAGGTGGGGTGAGCGAAGCACAGGCAGCCGAACCGACGCCCTTGGGCTGGCGACCCGTGTGCCTGGCCTTCAGCGTCTCCCTGGCCGTCGTGCTCCTGCAATTCCTCCAGACGCGGCTCTACAGCGTCTTGTTCTGGAACCACTTCGTCTACTTCGTGATCTCGATCGCGCTGCTGGGCTTTGGGATCAGCGGGACGTGGCTCGCGCTGGGGGAGCGGACCTGGCTGGCGCGGCGTCTGGGCCTACGCGGCGCGGGCGTGCTGTTCGTGGTGAGCACGCTGCTCTCGACCCTCGTCGTGCCGCAGGCCACCCTCGACCTGGCGAAGCTCCAGGCCGACCCGAGCCGCCTGCTCCAGCTGTTCTTGACCTACTCCGCCGCCGTCTTGCCCTACTTCTTCGCGGGGTGGGTCCTGGGGATCCTGTTCCGTGAGCACGCCGCGCGGATCCACGTGCTCTACTTCGCCGACCTGATCGGCGCGGCCTGCGCCTGCCTCGGCTTCGTGGTCTTGATCCGACCGCTGGGGCTGGTGCCGCTCCTGGTCCTCAATTGCGCGATCGTCGGTGTGCCCTGCCTCCTCGAGCGGCGAGAGCCGAAGCAGCTCGCGAGCGCCGGGGCGCTGTGCGCCGCGCTCCTGACGCTGCTCCCCTTCTCCCGCGCGATCGACGTCTCGATCCTCCCCGAGTCGAGCAAGACCATGATGGCCTGGGGCTGGAGCGAGGCGCCGGGCGACGGCCCGGTCCACGAGTTCTGCGAGTGGAACGGGATCTCGCGGATCGATGTCGTCTCGCGCAAGTCTGAGCCGCAGTTCCACCGCGTGTTCATCGACGGCGACGCCTTCACCGAGATCTCCGAGGGCTTCCGCACGGTGGCGCCCTTCGACCCGGCCCAGGACCACCTGATCGTCTCGCGCATGCCCTACCTGCTGAAGCAGGCGCCCGCGGACGTGCTCGTGATCGGCGCCGGCGGCGGCGTCGACATTTGGCACGCCCTGCGCGGGGGCGCGGCGAACGTCGACTGCGTGGAGATCAACCCGACCACCTACCGCCTGGGGCTCGACGTCTACCGCGAGCAGAACGGCGGGCTGTTCCACCGCCCAGGGGTGCACCTCCACAACGAAGACGGCCGCAGCTTCGTCCGACGCGCCGACAAGCGCTACGACGTGGTCATGCTCCAGGGGGTGGACACCTTCGCCGCGAGCAACGCCGGCGCCTACGTCTTGAGCGAGACCTACCTCTACACGGTCGAGGCGATCCGCGACTACTACCAGCACTTGAAGCCCGGCGGGATCCTCTGCATTTCTCGCTGCTACACGAGCGAAGAGGCAATGCGCCTGTTCGTGAACACCCTCGAGGCGCTCTACGCCGAGGGGGTCGCCCAGCCCGACGCTCACGTCACCTTGCACGGGACCCTCCCCAGCTGGATGTGCGTGCTGGTCAAGAAGGACGAGCCCTTCAGCGCGGCCGAGCTCGAGCTCCAGCACGGCTACCTGCTCGAGCGCGGGATCCTCCTGCTCTTCCCCGCGGTGGGGGAGGAGACCTTCCTCGACCAGGCGCCCTACCTCAACTACGCGCGCGCGCGCGCGACGGGGCTGCAGGCGCGCTACTTCAAGGAGTATCCCAAGGACGTCACCCCGGTCACCGACGACAGCCCGTTCTTCTTCAACTTCGAGAAGTGGAGAGACCTCCCCGCGGCCTTGCTCGCGGGCGACATGGGAAACCTGATCCGGGGCGACTGGCCCTCCCTGACCCTGGTGGGGCTGCTGGCGTTCACGCTGGTCATGGTCGGCGTGTTCATGCTGCTCCCGCTCTTCGTGCTCTCGCGCCGGGAGGGCTCCGTGCCCCGCGGGCACGGGTTCTCGTGGTGGCTGCTCTACTTCACCTGCCTGGGCTTCGGGTTCATTTTCGTCGAGATCGCGCTCATGCAGCGCTTCGCCCTCTTGCTCGGCCACCCCTCGCGCTCGCTGGTGTTGGTCCTGGGGGTGCTGCTCTTCTCCGCGGGCTGCGGCAGCTACTGCGGGGGGCGCTTCCCGGAGCGCTTCAAGCGCCCCTACCCCTGGATCGTCGCGATCGCGTTGATCGCCGCCTTCCTCTACCCCCGCCTGACGGTCACCGCGCTCTCGCTGCCGCGGTGGGGTCGCGCGCTGGTGACCGTCGCCTTCGTCGCCCCGCTGGGGTTCTTCATGGGCATGCCCTTCCCGCTGGGCATTCAGCGGGTCGCGCAGGACGCGGCGGACTTCGTGCCCTGGATGTGGGGGATCAACGGCGGCACGACCGTGCTCGGCTCGATCCTCGCGATCGCGATCGCCATGGGCACCAGCTTCACGGTGGTCCTCAGCGCCGCGGCGCTGTGCTACGCGGTGGCCTTCTTCGCCTGGACCCGCGTGCCACTCCGGCCGACCTCAGCCGACGTCTAATCCGCGCTCGCAGGGAGCGGTCCAAGGGTCGCTTGCCGGGCCCTGGTCTCCCGCAAACCCGCTCCCCAAAAGGGCCACGAGAAGGTCGCGCGTTGTCGGTCGGGGCGCTAAACTCGGCTCCGTGCTGCGAACACTCACACACAAAACCAGCACGAAGGAGACTTGAATGAATCGTCCTGTAATGGCGGAGTACATCTGGCTCGACGGCGGCGTGAAGGAGTTCGGGAGCGACTACCCCAACGCCACGCAGAAGCTGCGGTCCAAGACGAAGATGCTGGACCCGAGCAAGGAGTACATGACCGAGGCGGGGGTCCGCATGGACCTCTTCCCCGACTGGGGCTTCGACGGCTCGAGCACCGGGCAGGCCGCGGGGAGCTCGAGCGACTGCGTGCTCAAGCCCGTGTGCGCCGTGCCCGACCCGATCCGGCGCAAGGGCGAGAACTACCTCGTCATGTGCGAGGTCTACAACGCCGACGGCACGCCCCACTCGACCAACCAGCGCGCGCGCCTCGTCAAGCTGCACGAGACCCACGCCGCCCAGAAGCC
>JAGQRJ010000231.1 GCA_020425635.1 Planctomycetota bacterium
AGCCGCTGCCGGAGGTCGGCGCGCCGGTCGTCGAGCACGCGCTCGAGCTTGGCCAGGCCTTCCTCGCGACCCGCCTGCACGAGCGCGACGCCGAGCCGCAGCTCACGGTCGACCCCGAGGGACTCGCGCTGCACCGCGCGCTCGAGGGCCGCGAAGTTGCGGTAGAAGTTGACCCGCGCCGAGCCCACGGTGGCCAGGAGCTCCGGCTCGAGCACCACCGGCGCGCCGAGCTCGCTGCGCGGGACCGCGTAGGCGTAGCGCCCCTCCAGCGCGCCGCGCTCGAGGTCGAAGCGCACGAGGCCCGTCTGCGTCGACCACAGGAGCTCCCGCGCGAGGAGCACGGGCGGAGCGCTGGGCGCCAGCTCGGCAGCCAAGGGGCGGGCGTAGCGCACGCGTCCGTCGGCGCGGGTGACCGCCTGCACGCCCTCGCCGACGAGGTAGACCGAGCCGGCGTCGACCGCCGCGTAGCGGGCCTGCCCGCGGGGCACCCGCCAGCGGAGCTCGCCCTGGGGACTGAAGGCGAGCGCCTCCGCGCTGTCGGCGGGGGCCACCACCCACGGCGCGCGCTCGGCGACGGGGGCCTGGGGCGCGAAGCGTCGCTGCTGGTCCCAGAGCACGGAGACCGAGGCCGGCGGCGGGGTCGGGTAGTGAGCCACCCAGGTCAGCTCCCCGTCGGCCGGCGCGACGCAGGCCACCACGCCCAGGCCCGGCGCCACGAGGACGTGGCCGTCGTGGGTCCAGGTGGGCGCCGGGGGCGCGGCGGTCAGCCCGAGGTAGTCGTGGCGCGCCCGGCTGGCGAGGAACGCCGCGTAGACCAGCTCGCCCGTGTGCCCGTCGATCCGCAGCAGGTAGGCCTCGAGGTCGGTGTCCTGGAGCAAGGCCACCACGAACACCGAGCCGTAGGCCGCCAGCGGCGGGCTGAGCCACTCCGCGTCCTTGGCCCAGCGGCTGAAGGCTTCGGTGTCGGCGCAGTCCCACACCTTCTCGCCGCGCTCGCGGTCGAGGGCCACCACGCGCCAATCGCTGCGTCGCTCGACCTTGCGCGCCTCGTCCTGGACGGTGACCAGCGCCGGGCGGTTGCGGTGCAGGGTCGCGTAGACCAGGCCCCCGGCGAGGGCCGGGCGGTTGGGCAAGGCCTCGATCCGGCTGGGCTCGTCGCCGTCGCGGGGGTAGCGAAACGACCAGCCGCGACCCCCGGGCTCGGTCGCGACCCGAGCCACCTGCTTGAAGTCGGCCAGGTAGAGCGCGCGCTCGTCGCGGGCGTAGACCGGGTCCCGGTAGACGGGGACGGGGTCGAGGCGCAGGGCGAGGGCCCGCGGCAGCTCGGGGTCCGCGAGCTCCTCCTCGCGCGAGAGGTCGCCGAGCGGGAAGCGCTGCGGGAGCTCGGACTGGGCCGCGGGGGGCGCCACCCGGGCCGCGAGCTGCGCGGGGCTGACCTCGCGTCCGGCCAGGGTGCGCGGGCGGTCGGGGTCGCCGCCGTGGGCGACGAAGGCCGCCAGGGCCTCGGCCGCTCCTTCCCGGTCGCCGAGGGTCGCGAGGGCGAGGAGGCGGCACCAGCTCGCGCGCCGGGCCGCCGAGGGGTCTGCGCTGCGCGCAGCGAGCGCGGCGTAGGCCCGGGCCGCGCGCCCGAGGTCCCCGAGCTCGAAGCACCGCTCGCCGAGGGTCGAGAGCGCGCGCGCGCTGGCGCCGCTCAGCGGGAAGCGCTCGGTCAAGGCCTCGAGCGCGTCGAGGTCGTCCGCGGCGAGCGCCTCGCGGTAGGCCAGGTTGGCCTTGGGGTCGACGTTGAGCCGGTAGAGGTCCTGGGCCTCGGGGGGCAGCTCGGCGAGGCGCTCGAGCAGGTAGGCGCGCAGGCCGCGGTCGAGCGCGTCGCCGACCTGGGTCACCGGGCGCGCGCTGGGGTTCTTGCGTTGGAGCGCCGCCAGCTCCTCCTCGATCTCGAGGTAGGTCTCGACCGCGCGCTCGGGGTCGCCACGGAGGATCGCCGCCTGGGCCTGTTCGAGCTTGACCTCGAGCCCGGTGCGCCGGTCGGTGAAGGTCCCGCTCTCGGTCGAGCCTTGGCCCGCGGCCACGCCCGCGGCCAGCGCGGAGACGAGGAGCACGCAGCGCATGAGCCCTCCTTCCCTGAGCTGCAAGTATACGCGCTGGCTGCGATTCGGCTCAGCCGCCCTCAGCCTTCGAGGGTGAGCTCCACCGGATCCCAACCCCGCCCCGCGAGCACCAGCCGACTCCTGGCTCCGAGCGCCACCGGCGAGCGCGGCCCCTGCAGTCGCGCGAGCAGCGGCGCGAGCTCCGGCGCGCACGGGACCTCGAGCCGGGTCACCAGCGCAGGCCCGGTCGCCGCACCGGCCGCGAGCTCCAGCAGGAGCGGGATCCCGGGGCGGCAGGCCCAGAGCGTGTCGGGGCCGCTCTCCAGGGAGTAGGGGTGGAGCAGCCAGCCAGGGAGCCCCCGCAGCAGCGCCCGCGGGTCGGGCCCGCTGAGCGCGAGGTGGTGCACGCCGGGGCCGCGCGCGTTCAGGGCGCGGCGGTAAGGCCCCGCGCCGAGCGGTTGCAAGAGCAGCAAACGCGCGCTCCCGGATCCCACGTAGACCTCGCGGGTGCCCTCGCCGGGGAACTCCTGCACCGGGTGCGCCTGCACCGCCAGCGGTCCGAGGCTCTCGAGGGCGGCCTCGAGGTCCCGGACCAACACCCCCACGTGGTCGCAGCACAGGGACGCCTCCACGAGCGACCTCCTCGTGGGCAGAGGTTAGCGGCCCCGGTCCCTCCCCGCTCGGCTTGACGGATCCGGCCTGCTCTCGAATACTGCGCAAGCCCTGCACGACTCCCGAAGGGCACTCAGGAAGGACCCCCCATGAACACGCGAATCGCGCTCGCCGGAGCGCTGAGCTTGGCGCTGTGCAGCGCCGCGGCGGCTCAAGAGCCGCTCGACACGACCCAGAAGAAGGCGAGCTACGCGATCGGGC
>JAGQRJ010000232.1 GCA_020425635.1 Planctomycetota bacterium
CGCGCGGCGGGGGCTGGCCCAGGCCCTCGACCCCGACGTGCCCCTGGGCGGGAGCCGGGCGCAGGCGGTCTCCGCGGCGGCGGACGAGAGCCTGCCCATGGGCGAGCGCATGCTCGTCGGGGTGCGGGAGCTGGTCGACGCGCCGCTCGAGCCTGGGGCGGCGCAAGCGCTGGCGGCCCGAGCCCAGGCCGCCCGGCAGCGCGCGAGCGAGCTGTATTGGGGCCGGGTCGACGAGGAGGCGCTGATGGCCGGCCGCATGCAGGCTTCGGGCACCGTGCGCGGCACCCACGGCGCGCTCGAGGGCACCGACGGGGCCGCCGTGGCCGCGGCGAACTTCCGCCGCGCCGACGACCTGGTCGCCGATTGGGCCCGCTCGGGAGAGCCCCTGACCCTGGAGCGGATCCAGGAGCTGAACCGCGTCTTGGGCCAGGGCCTGGAGCACAACGGGCTCGCGCCTGGGGCGCTGCGCACCGCCGGGCAAGACGTGTTCGCGGGCGTCCCGACCCGGGCCTACATTCCCGGCGAGAACGTCGCCGAGGCCATGGACGAGTTCTTCACGTGGTATCGCGCCGCGGAGGCCTCGGGCATGGAGCCGATCGAGCTCGCGGCCCGGACCTACCAGCGCCTGGTGAGCGTGCACCCCTTCGCCGACGCGAACGGGCGCACCTCGCGCATGGTCATGGACTACGTGCTGCGCAGCCACGGGCTGCCCCCGGCCACCATGGAGAACGTCAACGTGGCCGTGTTCGGCTACGAGCGCGCCCTCGGGATCGAGGGCCTGAGCGCCACGCCAACCCAGGCCGTCGAGCGCGTCACCGCCGGCGTCGAGCGGAGCCTCGAACTCCTCGGCCGCTAGCCCCGGAAGTCCCAGCCCCAAGGAGCCTCACGCGGCCGGGTCGGGCTCCCACAGCTCGATCGGGTTGCCCTCCGGATCATGGATCCGCGCGAAGCGCCCGACGCCCGGCATGTCCCACTCCGGCTTGGTGGTGACCTCGATCCCCGACGCGCGGAGCGTGGCGCACAAGCCGTCGAGGTCCTCCACGCGCAGGTTGAGCATCCAGTGGCGATCCGCGGCGAAGTAGTCGGTGTCCGCCGCGAAGGGTGAGAAGACGCTGGGGCCTGCCTGCGTGTCCCACTGGCCATAGGGCGCCGAACCCACGCCGAGGTGCTCGATATACCAGGCGCGCGTGCCCTCCGGATCCTGCGCACGAAAGAAGAACCCACCGATCCCCGTGACGCCCATGCCGCCTCCCGCCCCCCACTCTGCCCTCGATCCTCGCGCGGAACCAGGGCCCGCGGGGCCGCGGCTGGATAAGCTGGCCCCATGGCGGACGAGCGACTGCGCGAGCTGGAGCGGCGCTGGCAGGAGAGCGGGGCGCGGGAGGACGAGCACGCGCTGCTCCTCGCCCGCGAGCGGGTGCGGCCCTCGCTGGCGGTGCTCTGCTGCGTGCACGGGAACCTGGAGGCGTTGGAGGCGGTGCTCGCGGACGTCGACCACCGCGGGATCCGGCGCGTGGTCTGCCTGGGAGACGTGGTGGGTTACGGGCCGAGCCCGGTCGAGTGCCTCGACCTGATCCGCGCGCGCTGCGAGGTCGCGCTCAAGGGCAACCACGACGAGGCCACGCTGCACGGGGCCTACAACTTCGGGCTCTGGGCCCGCCAGGTCGTCGAGTGGACCGAGGAGCTGCTGCGCCCGGGGCTCTTCTCCGGGGCCACCCGGCGCGCGCGCTGGCGCTGGCTCGAGCAACTCCCGGAGCGCCACGCCGAGGGGCCAGACCTGTTCGTGCACGGGTCTCCGCGGGATCCGGTCAACGAGTACATCCTGCCCATGGACGTGCATTACGGTCCGACCGAGAAGGTGCTCGAGATCTTCGCCTCCTTCGAGCGCTTGCTGTTCGTCGGCCACTCCCACACCCCGGGCTTGGTCACCGAGGACTTTCAGCACCGCACGCCGGCCGAGCTCGATCAGGTGTGGGACTACCCAGGGAGCGGAAAGGCGATCGTGAACGTAGGCTCGGTGGGCCAGCCCCGGGACCGCGACCCCCGCGCCTGCTACGCGATCTTCGACGGCGCCCGGATCACCTGGCGGCGGATCGAGTACGACCTCGAGCGCACGATCGCGCGGATCCAGGCCAACCCGCGAATTCCGCCCGCCTACGTCCAGCGCATGCGCGAGGCGGTCTAGCCAGGGCTCAGCGCTCCTAGGATCGGCGGGCGACCCGCGGGGATGGCCCTGAAGCCCGACCCCCCCCCTGCGCGGAATCTTTGCCAAATCCCAGGTCGGCCCGTTTTCCCCTGGCGGGGAATGGCCTCCGACGGGGTAGACTCCGTATGCGGTCAATGCCGCGGAATACAGGTCCTTGCGTGCCCAAGCCTCGATCTGTGGAACGTCTTTTTAAAATTTGGGCAGCGGTGAATCATGACCAGTATCTACGTCGGCAACCTTCCTTTCCGGTCCACTGAGGACGAGATCCGTGCCCTCTTCGAGCAGCACGGAGCCGTCGATCGGGTCCACCTCGTGGAGGATCGCGAAACCGGCCGTCCGCGCGGCTTCGGCTTTATCGACATGCCTAACGCGCAAGAGGCAGCTTCCGCCATTGAGGCGACCAACGGAGCCAACATCGGCGGGCGCAGCCTGCGGGTGAACGAGGCTCAGCCCCGTGAGCCGCGTGGCGGCGGCGGCGGCGGCGGTGGCGGCGGTCGCGGACGCGATCGCGGCGGCGACCGCGGCGACCGCGGCGGCGGCTGGTAAACAGCCTCCTCGACCGAACAAGGAACCCCCACCTTCCGGTGGGGGTTCTTCGTTTGGTTGGCAGACGGGGCGCGCGCGGCGTGGCGGCCACGGCTTCGCGGGCACGGGGGGGCTCGCGCCTGGAACGAGCCCTCGCCGGAGCGGGCGCAGCGGGGGGCTCAGCCGCAGGCTGCCTGAGGACTTCGACACCGATCGCCCCAGAGCGGCGGACCTTGGTAGGGTCGCTCTCTCGGTCGTCCCTCCCTTGCAACGAGGCCCCATGCTCACCTTGCCCCTTCGCCCCTTCTGCTGCGCGGCGCTGGCCGTGCTCCTCGCCGCGCAGAGCGGCTGGGCGTGCGGGCCCGCGCCTTGGAGCCGCGCCCAGGCCCAGGCCTTGGGCGACGAGCTGGCGCGGGTCGCGGGCGAGCCCCTGGCTTCGCTGCGCCGGATTCGTGGGGTGCCTTCGCTGACGCCCGCGCCACGCTGGGGCCAGCGAGCCGCGCCGGTCCACGGCGACGCGCTCGAGGCGCAGGGGGTGTGGGTCAACCTGCAGAGCGTGCGCGCCGTGCGGGTCGCCTACGCCTCGGCCGCGGTCGCCGAGGAGCAGGCCGCGCGCCTGCTGCTCCACCTGAGCGAGCCGACCTCCGCGGGCGAAGCCTTGAGCTTCAGCGCCGCTGCCTGGCCCAGCGACGCCCCCCTCGCCTCGGCCGAGGAGCTCGCTGCAGCCGATCGTCGCGACACCCAGGCCGCGCAGCAGCTCGCCGCCCCCGCGGCCCTGATCCTCGAAGTGCGCGGGCGGGAGCTGCTCTTGCTCGCGGGGTCGCTGGGCAAGGACCTCGATCGAGTCGCCGCGCTGCGCACCGCGGCCTGGGGCGTGCGCGCGCAGGCCTGCGGGGTCCAGCTGGTCGCCGCTGCCTCGCAGCCGAC